>VGNF01000363.1 GCA_016866195.1 Chloroflexota bacterium
GGGAATGGCGGCGCTGTGTATACCAAAGCCATGTCCTTGGGCGCGGCGCTGGGGTTTGGTCTGTTCGGGTTGCTTAACTTGCCGGCTGTTTTTACGGCGTTTACCCTCAGCGGACTGATCGTCAATCTGCTTCTACTTGCCGGTTTCTATTGGGCATGGCGGACGTTCCCTTCATTCAAGGAGGAATTGAACGAGGCTAATCGTTCCGGGAAAATCCTTGCCTGGGTTGCAGTCGTTATGGTGGTCGCGGCTGTATATCTTTCCGTGTTTCTTTTATTAGCGTGAGTGGAAGGAGGTGAGCTTCGTTCTGAGTAATTCTCGTTCTTAACGATTAGCGTGCAAAATAACCATTCCTTTCAGGAGAAGAGAAGATGAAGAAAACTCTGTTCTATGTTTTGTTGCTCACCGTATTGATTCTCTCCGCGTGCGCGCCCGCCGGGGCGACAGAACCAGCTGTCCCTGCGGGTGGAGGCGAAGATTCCGGGCGATGTGGCGATAAATCCAAACTTTCCAAAGAGATTTATCTCTACAACTGGGCTGACTACATTGACCCCGCCATCAAGGAAGATTTTGAAAAAGAATGCGGCGTAAAAGTCGTTGAAACAAACTTCGGTTCCAATGAAGAAATGCTTGCTAATTTGCAGTCTGGCGGCGCAAGCTACGATATCGTTGTCCCATCCGATTATATGATTCAGACCATGATCATCGAAGGCATGTTGATGGAACTGGATTACAGCGTCATCACCAATATCAAACACATGGATCCGATCTACCTCAACGCATATTTCGACCCCGAGCAAAAATACACCGTGCCGTATTACTTTGGCACTTCCGGTTTCGCCGTGAATACGGCCGTCGTCACCGAATACGCCAATTCGTGGAGCATGATGTTCGACCCGAACTCGCCCTATTGCGGCAAGATCAGCATGTTGGACGACACGCGCGAAGTCATCGGCGCGGCGCTGATCTATCTGGGCTACTCGGTCAACGATGTTGACCCCGCCCATCTCGAAGAGGCAAAGGACCTGCTGATCGCGCAAGCCAAATGCGTCAAGGCTTATGACAGCCAAACAAATGATGATATGCTTGCATCTGGTGAGGTTGTACTTTCACATATATGGACAGGTGTTTGGGCCCTTGTGAATGCTGAAAATGAGGCCATAGTGTATGTGATTCCCGAAGAGGGTTCGGCTGTCTACATGGATAACCTGGCGATCCCCGTCGGCGCGCCGAACGCCTACACCGCGATGGTCTTCTTGAACTACACCCAGTATCCTGAGATCGCCGCGCAGAATACCAGGTTCGTTGGCTATGCCACACCCAACGTCGCCGCCAGAGAATTCATCGATCCCGAAGTCCTCGCCAACGAAAGCATCTATCCCAAATCCGACGTTGCCGCCCGCTTACAATATTTTGAAGATGTCGGCGATGCTTTAGCACTCTACGACCGCATTTGGACTGAATTCAAAGCCGCCGTAGGAAGTCAGTAAAGCAGAATATTGGAGGAGTGGAGAATTCTCCGCTCCTCCAATATTCTCGCCATGTTTTTGCATGTGATGTAAACTCGGATGATAACCATTACACAACTAATTTGCATGAAAGGACGCCACCATGACCTCTCGATACGATATTCTCTTCCAACCTCTCAAAATCGGACCCGTCACCGCGCCAAATCGTTTTTATCAAGTGCCGCACTGCAATGGCTTTGGCTGGCGCATGCCGCAGGGCATGTCTGCCATGCGCGGCATGAAAGCCGAAGGCGGCTGGGGTGTGGTCTGCACTGAACAAACGGAGATCCATCACACCGGCGACGTCTCGCCGTATTTTGAAGGACGCATATGGAGCGACGACGATATCCCCGCATGGCAGTTGATGACCGAAGCCGTTCATAAACACGGCTCACTTGCGGGCATCCAACTCTCTTACGACGCCCATGATGCATCGAATTTATATTCGCGCGCCCCTGGATTCAGTGTGCGTTCGACAGGTATTACGACAGGCGCCCTTGGGTTTGACCCTGGTCAATCCCGCGCTGCGACAATAGACGATTTAAAGCAAGTCCGCAAATGGCATCGCAACGCCGCCATTCGCGGGAAGAGGGCCGGCTTTGATCTTGTCTGTATCTACGCCCCGCTTGCTTTCTATCTCCTCGCAAAGGATAACGACCGCGCCGATGATTATGGCGGCGCGCTGGTTAACCGCGCAAGATTCCTGCGCGAACTCATCGAAGACACAAAAGATGCCGTTGGGGATACATGCGCTGTCACTGTCCGCTTTGCAGTGGATGAACTGCTTGGCGCGGACGGGATGCAGTTTGACGGTGAAGCGCCGGAGATTATATCCATGCTAGCCGAACTCCCCGACCTGTGGGATGTGAACGTGAGCGACTGGGCAAACGATTCCATTACGTCACGTTTTGGAAAAGAAGGTCATCAGGAAAAATATATTTCCTTTGTAAAGAAGTTAACGACAAAGCCGGTTGTCGGTGTGGGACGTTACACCTCGCCTGATTCGATGGTCTCTGCCATCG
>VGNF01000364.1 GCA_016866195.1 Chloroflexota bacterium
GGGGTCCGAGTGGCTGCCCTTCCTGGTGGGGTATGCCGTCACCGGAAACGAAGCACGAGTGCGGCAGACCGGACCGAAGATCAACGCCGAGCGATCCCTGCGGCTTCAGGCTTGTGAGATGCTGTTGATGGTCGAGGCGAATTTGCGTCCCGAGATCCGGGAGCTGGTGGATTCGATCTATTGTAAAAGTACGGAATAATGGCAGTTTTTTTAACCATACTTCGGGTGCCGGGTCGTTCAGGGACCTGAAACAGGAGGTTTTATGAATTGGAAGGATCAGGTTGTTTTGGTCACCGGCGGGACCGGTTCGTTCGGCAAGAAGTTCACGCGTATTCTGCTCGATGAGCAACAGCCGCGCAAGGTCATCATATTCAGCCGCGATGAACTGAAACAGCACGAAATGCAGGTGAGCGGTTACAGGCATGAGAACCTGCGCTACTTCATCGGCGATGTGCGCGACCGGGAACGCCTGGTGCGCGCCATGCACGGTGTGGATATGGTGGTGCACGCGGCGGCGCTCAAGCAGGTGCCCGCCTGCGAATACAATCCCATGGAGGCAATCAAGACCAACATCATGGGCACCGCCAACGTTGTAGAGGCAGCTCTGGACGCGGGCGTCAAGAAGGTGATGACCATCAGCACCGACAAGGCGGTCAACCCGGCCAACCTCTACGGAGCCACCAAGCTCGCCGCCGAGAAGCTGACGATTCAAAGCAACGCCTATGCCGGCGGCTCGGCAACCCGCTTCTCGTGCGTGCGGTATGGCAATGTGGTCGGTTCACGCGGATCGGTGGTGCCGCTCTTTCTCAAGCAGCGCGGAAACGGCCGCGTCACTCTCACAGACGACCGCATGACCCGCTTCTGGCTCTCCCTCGAACAAGGCGTGCGTTTCGTGATCCAGTGCATCGATTTGATGGAGGGAGGTGAGGTCTTCATCCCCAAGATTCCCAGCACGAAGGTGACCGACCTGGCCCGTGCGATTGCCCCGCAAGCCGAATTGGACATCATCGGCATCCGCCCGGGTGAAAAACTGCACGAGATGCTGATCTCCATGGATGAGGCCCGCCACACCATCGAGCTGGATCGAATGTATGTCATCCAGCCCGCCGAGGCAATCTGGTTTGGGTACTCATGGCAGTCGCAGGGCCGGCCGTTGCAGGATGGTTTCTATTATTCAAGCGACAACAACGCCGAATGGCTGGATCTCGATGGCATTCGAAAATTCGTCGCTCCGTTCGAGCGGTTGTTCGAACAGGGAAAACTGGAAGGGTAGGGTAGCGTCTTGGCGCGTCTCCTGATCACAGGTGTCAGCGGTTTGCTTGGCATAAATCTTGCAGAGGAGAAGATGTCCACTCATGAGGTGATCGGCGTGGATCGCGGCACCTTGAAAAGCGCGCCATTCAAGGTGCTGAAAGCCGACCTGCTTGCCGCGGATGCGGTTGAGCGGGTGCTGGATGAGGCGCAACCCAGCTGGGTGGTCAATTGCGCCGCCATGGCGGACATCGATGAATGCGAGGACAACCCGGAACTGGCGGGGCTGCTCAATACCGAACTTCCCTACCGGCTCGCCAAAGCCTGTTATGCACGCGGTGTAAAACTCGTGCACCTATCCACCGATGCGGTCTTCGACGGGCAGCGGGACGGGTTTTATGCCGAAGAGGATATCGTCAACCCCAATGGTATTTACGCGCTCACGAAGTTCAAGGGGGAGCGCGCGGTCCTGACCGAGAACCCGGATGCGATCGTGGCGCGCGTCAACTTCTACGGTTGGAGTCTGAGCGGCCGGCGCAGCCTGGCTGAGTTCTTTTACAATAACCTGACCAACAACAAGAGCATGAGCGGGTTCACGGATGCCATCTTCTGCCCGATGCTGGTGAATGACACGGCGCGCGTCCTGGTCAAAATGCTCCAAAAAGGGCTGACCGGCCTCTACCATCTTGTGGGACCGCAGGCCATGAGCAAATACCAGTTCGGTGTGGAGATCGCACGCAAGTTCAGTCTTAAGGAAAGCTGGATTTCCCCCAGGTCCATCCATACGTCCAATCTGTCCGTAAAGCGTTCCCACAACCTGTCCCTGGCCACCAGGAAGTTATCCACAGATTTGGGGACACCTTTTCCCGAGTTTTCCACAGGGTTGAACGAATTCTTCACGCTCCACCAACAGGGTTATCCACAGAAAATCAGGAGTTATCAACAGTAAAGATGAGAAACCACGGTCGACCGGGAGTTGGTTATCCACAGGCATTGTAATTATTTTAGATATTTGTCCACAGGAAAATCGGTTTCATGTGGGAAAAGACAGTATATTTAGCAAATTTATCCACAGAATTTTGCCACTTATCCACAGGTTGTCATGAAAAACTTGCTTAGAATCGAGGAACTGCTCTTCTTTGGTCTTGCGCTTGCCCTGTTTATCCCTCTTGAGTATCCCGGGTGGCTGTACGCGGCGTTCTTCCTGGCTCCGGATCTGGGTATGCTGGGCTATCTATGGAACCCCCGCGTCGGCGCGTGGACCTATAAAA
>VGNF01000365.1 GCA_016866195.1 Chloroflexota bacterium
TGATCTCTGGAACCGCGGGCGTTTGAGAGTGATTTCCCTTTCCCTTCCTCCTGGAATTGCCTTTTTCCAATTTTCGCCCACCGTCTGTGATACAAACACAGCAGGCTCTGCTGGTTGGTTTTCTCCTCCTTTTTGGATTTGGCTTGACAGCCGCATGGAGCAGGAATGGCTGGTTGGGATTCCTGCCGCTGGGCGTGAACCTCCTGTATAACCTGTGGACCTCGATTGCGCTGCTGTCGGGTCAGCGGTTCATGCTCACCATGGATTGGTCCATCTGCCTGTATTTTATGATCGGGCTTTTCACCTTGATTCGGGGGGCGCTCTTTAGCCTTGAAAGGGGCTTTCCGATCGTGCGCACATGGGATCGGCTGTATTCGAAACCCGAAAGCCCGATCCGCCCGGCGGGATCATGGAAACACTACTGGGCGGCTGGATTATTGTTCATTGCAGTTGGAGCCTCGCTCCCCCTCAGTGAAGTGCCTTTTGATGAAAGATATCCGCGGAAGCCGCTGGAGGAGGTCCTGGCTGAAGTAAGTGTATCCGGCATGGATCCGGCATGTTTTCAAGGGATGGTCAGCCGCGGGGAGGTGAATCTCGTACAAGGCCGCGCCCTGTATCCCCGCTATTACATTGCGGGAGACGGGGAGGACATCACGGACGCGGAAGGATACAAACGTACCGCGTATGGCAGGCTGGTCTTTGAAATGGTCGGTCAGGCGCAGCATCGGGTGGTATTTCCGATGACTGATCCTCCGGATTACTTTCCAAACGCCTCCGATGTGACGGTGATCTATGGGGATGTGGGGGAGATCTGGTTCATATACTTGAACCAGGGAGGAGTGGAAAGGTTTTATATCTCGGATTTGTTCGATGACGCCGTCTGCCGATGATGATCGGGGAGGAGCGGAACCCGGGCGGCATCATACGAACTTGATGCGGCGGGCCGCAAAGAGGACCATCCTGAGCAGCAGCCATCCATGCTTCCAGCGGCTGATGTTTGTAGTGCCATAGGTTCGCTCACGGTAGCGGATGGGAAGATCCACAATCTTGCGGTTGAGTTTTGCAGCGCCGAAGATCAGGTCGAAATCACCAAAAGGATCAAAATCCCCGAAATAAGAGCGGTTCGCTGCAATCCGGCGGTAGTCCTCCCGCCACAGCACCTTGGTTCCGCATAAAGTATCCTTGATCGGCTGCCCAAGCAGCCACGAAAAGGCCATGCTGAACAGCTTGTTGCCGATGAAATTCAGCGTGCGCATCGCCTGCTTCTCCATGGGATAGACCAGTCGGACCCCGTTTATGAATTCCCCCTTTCCGGTCACAATGGCCTCGTAGAACCTTGGCAGATCTTCCGGCGGTACGGTCAGGTCTGCGTCGAGGATCATCAGGATATCCCCCGAAGCCTGGTCAAATCCCAGCCGGATCGCGTCCGCCTTGCCCACGCCGTTCTGACGGAACAAATGACCCGGCGTTTCGCGATGAAGCGCAATCTCCCTCACGATGGTTTCATAGGTGTCGTCGCGTGAATGCCCCTCGACGAGGATGATCTCGGTGAGGCTTCCCATTTTGGGCACGCGCTCGAAGATGGAGCGGATATTGCCGGCTTCGTTGCGCGCCGCGACCACAACGGAAACGCTCGCCTGTTGGCGTGGTCGAGGCGCCGGGCGGGCGACCACAAAGTTCGACAGCGCGAGGTCGCGAAAAGGCCAGAGTTTTACCAGGTAACGGTTGGCTAATCCGCCGAGGGGCAGCGGCCAGAGGATTTCTGTGAATGAACGTATTGATTCAAAACCGGCGAGGCGGAGCATATTGTCGATGTCTTCCGGGGTGAGCCAGTTCTGATCCAGCAGTGGAGCGGCGAGGTTCAACCCCTGGGCCAGGGCAAGGGGGAGTTGCCACAAGTGGCTGTAAAAATTGAGGATCAGGCGGGTGGCAGGTGTGCACAGCCTGTGGATTTGTTCTAGGGCGCGTTGTACATCCCATAAATCATTGACTGTATCGGAGAGGATGATCACGTCAAAAGGACCCTCGATCTCTGACAAATCATGGGCGTCGATCTGGTGATATTCGATCCCGGGATGACGTTGTTTCGCACGGGCGATCATCTCCGGGGAAAAATCCACCCCCACCCCCCTGGAAGGCTGCACTTGTGCGATCAGGCTCCCCATGCCGCAGCCGATTTCGAGCACGCGCTGGTGTGGGCTGACGAGGAACTGATAGATCTCGATCAGGCGGCGGTGGTACCACCGGCCCAGGCCGCGCCAGGCGTCGCGCTTTTGCGCGACTAAATTCCAATGTGCAATCCGCCCTTTTTGATAGTTTGTTCCGTGGTAATCAAATAAGGGATTTTCGTTCAACATATTGGGATTTTACCTGATTATCCTGGTATCACAAGAATAATGCAGGGTAACTACATTTCAGTCCGAGAGTATGGTAAGTAGATAATCGTTATTCCGGCCGGCCTGTACGCGCGTGGCTTTGATTCTATCTTTAGCGGCCTTCAGGTTTTTGATCCAATTCACGC
>VGNF01000366.1 GCA_016866195.1 Chloroflexota bacterium
AAGCAATTCCGTCGCATTGCGACCCGCTACGACAAACGCGCCGCCAACTTCGCCGCCATGATCACCATTGCCTCAATTTTCCTGTTCTCTGATTTTGCATACAGGCTCTAGTCTCAATGGGACTGAAAGGGTGAATGCCGCTCCCCCTTTCCCACGTGGCGATGTTCTCATCTCGACGATGTCATCGGACACAGAACTTCTCATTACTAACGGCGCCGCAATTACCGATGATCTAGTATCATCTTTCACAGTACCTTCAGGAAAAACAGCAAATGTTATCGCAACCTACAACGTAGTTGCGGGTGCCGTTGCCGGAGGCTGCGCGGGTGAATTGCATATTGACTCACCTAATGGAACTATATTAAATCCCGGCGAGTTCCCATTAAATGGCGCCCCAGGAGCTAATACCACCTCGCTGAATGGATTCGTCTCCGGTATTGCGCCAGGTACCCATTCTGTCTATATCCGATTGCGATCAATTGCTGATCCCCCAACCTCAGATATTGATTGTTACATAGGCAAACGATCACTCATTCTGATTGTTAGAATCCAATAGCCTTATCAGTAGGACGTATTCACACCATGATGGAATCTCCCGGATTTGCATCACTTTCTTCAAATCGAAAATAATCTAAATCATCTTCCCTACAACTCTGAGAAAGCGGGCTAACACAGCGTGCACCTGACGTGTAGGATGACAAGCGCCAATGCGCTTTGGCTGGGCGATGCTCGCTGGAGGCTCGCTCGCCCGATCTGCGGCATTTTCGAGCATTTTTCCCTGGGCGATCTCCACACTTGCGCCGCATTGCGTGCGTTGCAGTGCAGGTGGGGCAGGCTGGCTTCGAGTTTTCCCTGCTCCCAAACCTTGTCCACGCTTGTACTGAGCCTGTCGAAGTGCCCGCCCACACGCAGGTATCCCACTCGCTCCGCTCGGGGACGGTGCCGCAAACCGTTGGGCGGCAGCGCCAAGCTGCCTGAACAACGCCACGGTTCGCCCCCTCAATACTGCCTCCATTGACGCTGCTCGGCGTGGGATCGCGCAGCATCCCCGCCGAGAGGTGACCAAAGGTCTCCCAAAGAGATTGCTTGGGTTTGAGAATTTCGGTCATTCTAGGCGCAGGCCAACCCCTTACGGGGTGCTGCGCGAAGACCATGCGCAAGGCTGGCCCCACCCCTGCCCTCCCCAAGTCCAAACGACTTGGGGAGGGTGTCCGACACTTGCACCGCACTGCGTTTCCTGACACCGTCCGTCAGGACCCCTGCGGTGCAGTGCAGGTGAGGACGGGAGGGGCCGGGGTGAAGGGTATTTCACACACCCTTGCCGAGCGAGATTCTCTCTATTTCTTTTTGTGTGTCACCGTTTTGCCGCCCTTTGCCATGCGTCGGTAAGGGGGCATGTCGATCACCCGCACCTGGCAGCGGGTCGTATCCAGCATTTTGTTCCACAGGCTGGGGTAGCTCACTGCAAATGAATCCGGTTTGAGGATGGATGTGATCACCGTGGGCAAATGCGCATTGTATCGATAATTTAATACGCTGTACAATTTGTCCTCGGCCCAAATGGAACTCACGCCACTTTCCTTCAGGTCATCCAGAATCAACAGCGGCGTGGTGCGAATTTCCTGGAAGCGGCGGTCGAAGGACACATCCGAACTGGGACGGAACGTCTGGCGCAGGTAATCCAATAGGCTGGAGACTTCCACCAGCAAGGCCTGGCCTCCGCTCAGGACCCGAAAATTGCCGATCGCCGCGGCCAGGTGTGTCTTCCCGCAAAAAGACTGGCCGAGGAATACCAACCAGCCGTTCGGTTCCTCCGCAAAATTCACGGCGGCATCGTGGGCATCGCGCAGGGATTGAACATCCGCCTGAGTGACTTTTACGCGCGTGATCTCCTTGTCCTTGTATTTGTTTCCAAACTTGTCCTGCCTCTCGGTAACCGTGGTCGTCACGGCTTCCTTGCCGATTTCCTCCTCGCGCGTATGGAAATCCCTGAAGGTCATGTTCTTCATCTCGGGCAGGGAGAGCATGGAGACGCCGGGATTGCTGGTCTCCTCCGGCCGGCGGTAGTCGGGCGCATGAATCTCGAGGTGCCTGACGAAATCATCGTCCTGCAGGCGCGAGCGGATGCGGCCTTCGATCTCGTCCAGCATCAGGTTGGTCGTGATCACCGTCGGGAGTTTGTTGATGTAACGGTAATTGATGATCTGGAACAACTTCTCCTGCGCCCAGGCCGTTGCGTTTTGTGTCCCGAAGTCGTCCAGGATCAATAATTGCGCATTGCGAATTTCCTCGAACCTTTTCTCGAAAGTTGTCTCCGGGTCGGAGTAGGCGAAACGCAGGGAATCCAGGAGATCGGGCACAGTGATGAACAAGGTCGGTGTACCTTTGTTGACCGCAGCGTTGGCGATGGCTGCGGCCAGGTGTGTTTTACCGGAGCCATAACCACCCTCCAGCAGCAGCCAGCCCCGGTTGAGCCGCGCAAACTGCTCACAGGCTTCAAGGGCACGG
>VGNF01000367.1 GCA_016866195.1 Chloroflexota bacterium
CGCTTGACAGGTTTCAGTTTCAGGACAACAATGGACATGGGCGAACTCCTTGTTGGGGTGTCTTCAACAACACCATCTTACAAGAAGTTCGCCTTTTTCAAAACCCACCGCCTACGTGACAGACTCCTCGACCGGACGACGCCGCAGGTCAATGGCACGCTGAGCGGGACGCCGGGATTGAACAATTACTACGTCACACCGGTGACGGTCTCCGCCTCCGCATCGGATTTGGCCTCCGGGATCGCCTCGCTGGAATATTCCGTCAACGGCGGCGCGTGGACGGCGTACACCTCCCCCTTCGTTCTCTCCGACGGGATCTACTCCCTCACCCTGCGCGCGACCGATTGGGCGGGGCATGTTTCGGTCACCGCGCCCCAGACCGTCCAGGTGGATGCGACCACGCCGATATTGAACGCCTCCATCAGTGGAACGCCGGGCTCGAACGGATGGTATGTTTCGCAGGTGACAGTCTCCGCCTCGGCAAGTGACCCTGGCTCGAGCCTCGCCTCCTTTGAAGTGAACGTGGACGGCGGGGGATATGTTCCATACAGCGCACCAGTCATCTTTACTGATGGCACCCATACGATCCAGTTCAAGGCCGTGGACATTGCCGGCAACCTCACGGAAACGACCGCTCAAACGATCAATGTCGATACGACCACACCGACCCTGACACTCGATGTCGCAGGCACGTTGGGGACCAACGGCTGGTACACTTCGGCTGTGGTTATCACACCGAACGCGTCGGACCCTTACCCTTCGGGCACGATGTCGACAGGCTCAGGGCAGGTTGGGTCCGGGCTGGATACGCTGCGCGGCAGCCAGGACGGTGGTCCGCCGGGCGACCTCAATTCGCCTCTGGCTTTCAACGCGGATGGGATCCACAGCTATCAGATCATCGTCTGCGACAAGGCGGGGCTGTGCACCGACACCGCGGCTCAGCAGATCCGCATCGACACCGTTCGGCCGATCCTGACCCTGCCCGCCTTGTGGATTCTGGGGAACAGCGCTGCATACTCCGCCGAGGATCCCACCAGCGGACTGGCGCAGGCTACGGTCCGCATCCAGGGGCAGCAATATCAGGACAACCTCAGCGGAAACAGCGCCACAGCGGGCTTGTATTGGAACGGGATCCTCTCCAACGGCCGGCCGGCACCCGAGGGCGAGTACGACATGATCGTCAAGGTGGTGGACGCGGCGGGGAATGAGGTGACGGGGTACACCAAAGTGGGTGTGGAGCCGCTTGCGGCGCTCTTGAGACCCTTCGTAAGGATTCCTCCGTTGGGCAATCCACTGCCGACACCGACTCCGATAAGCCCCAGTGTACTTGCGCCCATCATGCCGCTGACATTTGGCGGGCAGGCGCAAAATCTCCCGATCGATCCGCCAGCGAACAGCACCTCCTTGGGCGGAGTGACGAATCCCTTTGATGGAGTGACGTCTTCGGCGGGATTTGGAGTTGTGTCTACGACTTCATCGCCGCTATCCTCGACGCAGACCAGCAACATCCTGTGGGGAGCAGCCGCGGCCGCGGCGGTGGGAGCCTTCGTCGCCGAGTGGCAGAGGAAGCGGGAGGAAGCGGCAGCTCGTGCGGCAGCGGAGGAAGCCGCGCGCAGAGAGGCGGACCGGGCGGAGCGGATCGCCAACCTGGAGGACAAGCATCCGGCGCCGTTATCGTACGGGGAAAGAGCCAAGGCATACCAGCGGGCGCTGGATAACTTCAAAGCCGATCTGATCGCCAGCGGGGTGGATCCGGTGAAGGCGCAGGCGTTGAAGAGCCAGGCGATCGTGAATGGGAGCATCACATCCGTGCTGGGGAAGGCGGAGGAGGCGAAGGAGCAGGCAAAGGCGGAGAAGGAAGCCGAGCAGGCGAAGCAGGAGGCCTATGCGGCGTTCAAGGAAGGGGAGTGGGATACGAGTGCGGCGGATGCCTGGGCTGCGAATCAGGCTGCGTCTCATCCAAACCGTGCGATGGATGCCAAGGTTGCGCGCATGGAAGAGGAGGAGGGACGGCAAATTGCCGCCAAGCGTGCGGAGAAGATAGCTATTGTGCAAACCGAACTGCCCGTGACAGGGATCTCGAAGGTTCTGGCTGAACCCGTACCTGTTATTGTTCCACCTCCTCCTATTCTGAGCTTCATCCATCAGAAACTTGATGATGTCAAGCAGTGGGTGAACACAAATGTCATTCAGCCTGTAAAGGAAACTGTCAAGAAGACTGTTGCGAACGTGCAAGAAACCCTAAAAGAAACCAAAGAATGGATAGACACCAATGTGGCCCGACCTGCGAAGATTATCGTTAACAAGGTGGCAACAAAGGTATACGACATTGTTACTACTGTTAATAATATGGCTCGAAAAACCTATGAAGCAGCCAAGCAACGTATAAAGTTGGACCTGGAAGCCACAAGAGAGACGTCCACAGTAGTAAGTGCAGCCGTTGTCAATTATTGGAACACCTTTCCGGAAACGATGAAAAAGAGGTTTTT
>VGNF01000368.1 GCA_016866195.1 Chloroflexota bacterium
CATCTGGCCGCCGGGTTTCAGCACGCGCCGGACCTCGGCGAAAGCCTGGATTAGTTCGGATGGTTTCAGATGCTCCAGAATACTGACCATTAAAACCGTGTCGAAGAAGCCGTCTGCATAGGGCATTTTCAGCACGTCGCCCTTTTCGAGAAACAGGGGGATGCCCATCGGCTCGAACACGGACCGTACGGCGTGAATGTCCGCCGTCAGATCGATGCCGTGAATTTCGCGGTACAGGTCATGCAGGTTGGGAAAGGCCAGGCCGGTTCCAAACCCGACCTCAAGCACGCGCTCCCCGCCGCTGCATTCTTCCAGGGCAAGTTCCACACGGCGTCGGTACATACGTCCGAACACCGGCCAGTAATAGTATTTGATCGGATCGTATTGATTGATTCCCTTGTAGGCCCTGGCGGGCAATAATTTCAATTGAACGGGCATGATTTTCCCTCTGCGACATCCGGGCAGATGAGATGGTTGATGGTAAAGCGCCATGATTGTACCTGATTTCAGGCTGGCGAGCCGATTGAAACAAGGAGGGTATAATCCGCGTCTGACTTGGTACATGGATCCACCCTGAAGTAATAATGCAATGATCCCATACGCACATCTTTCAAGCGAATGACCGAATCGACTAATCCAAGGCCAGCATCAGTCAGCCGTCCGACTCGCGCAGGATGGACGGTTCTTTTTGGTTTGTGGATGTTGCATGGAGCGATTGCGCTTTGGCAGTTTGCCAATTTACCATCGGATCCCCATTCCTTTTTGTTTGGATTCTCCCCCATCCGCCTGCTGGTGTTTATTCTTTTGTTGATCTGGATACTTCTCCTGGCAGGTTGTATTCTCTTCCCGTCACGATCAGTTCCCTTTGTCCTGAGGGTGTTAACGAAACCTGGCATGCGTGATTCGATATTGGTGACAGCATTCTTGATGATCTTGATTCGGGTCGGCTTGGGAATCCTCGCCGGCTTGTGGAGTGGACCTCTGGCTCTGCGATATGAGGCTTATGCCGAGCGCCTCCTGCCCATTTTCGACCTTGCGGCTTTTGTTTCCCTTGAGATATGGATCCTGGCAGTGGTGACCATCCTGCGAAAGCGGGAGCGGTTTGCGTTGCCGGGCAGGGATGAGTGGGTTAGATTGCTGGTCATCCTCTTGGTGCTGGGATCGCTTGCAGCATTGGTAGCAGGTACCGGTTGGGGGATCGACCCTGTTTCTACAGGGGATTGGTCGCGTGGTCTCCCGGCGGTACCGCTTCTTGAATGGCAGATTGTTCTAGGCTGTTTATTCTGCCTCGGAATGTTCCTCTACGAAGGGATGAAAGGGGTGCCTGCCCGCACTCACATGGATGTCTGGATATGTATCCTGATCTATCTCGGAACGGCGGCATTCTGGTTGAGCCAGCCAGTGGTGCCGAATGCCTCGGCGCTCGCTCCGCACGGACCGAACTATGAAATCTATCCCTTTATCGATTCCCAGGTCTATGATGGATATGCCCAATCCATTTTGGTGGGGAATGGCCTGGGTGGCGGGAAGATTCCACAGCGGCCTTTGTATCTGGTGTTTCTTGCAATCATGCATGTGCTCGTGGGTCAGGAATATCAGGAGATCATCCTGGTTCAAACCCTGATCTGGGCTTTTTTTCCTGTTTTGCTGTACCTGTTTGGGCGGGAGTTCTTCGGCCGTCCGATGGGGATTTCGATCGCTCTGCTTGCAATTTTGCGTGATACCACCTCTAATCTGGTTTCACCCTTTACGGGCAACATCAGTTATACGAAGTTGTATCTGTCCGAGATTCCCACTGCGATGCTTCTGATCCTTTTTCTGCTCATCGGAATGCGCTGGGTGAGGGCAGGGTTCCCAGCCTATCTGGGATTCCTGATGGGGGGAATCCTGGGAGTTGGAATGCTGATCCGCACCCAGGTGATCGTCGCTCTGCCGGTCATGTTGATGATTGCCCTGCTCACGAATTGGAAGGCGATCAAGCCGTTGATCCATTCCAGCCTGATCACTGTATTCATGATGGTCCTGGTGGTCTCTCCATGGCTTTGGAGAAATTGGAATCTTACGGGAGAATTGATCTTCGACGATCCGGGTTCCCAGGTCAGCAATCTGGCCTTGCGCTATAACCGCTTGATCGGCCGGCAGGTGAATGTAATGCCCTTATCCGATGAATCCAACATCGAATACAACGATAGATTGACGGAGCTTGCCAGCGAAGCCTTTGAAGCAAATCCAAGGGGCGTGATCCGGGCAATCTCCAGCTCTTTTCTGAACCATGGTGTGAACAACATCCTGCTTTTCCCGTTGCGTGACGAGATCTCAAGTTTTGACGATCTATGGATTCCGACCCATGCCTTTTGGGAAAGATGGGAGGGAACCCCCTCCCCGATCCAGCAGGCTCTGCTGGTTGGTTTTCTCCTCCTTTTTGGATTTGGCTTGACAGCCGCATGGAGCAGGAATGGCTGGTTGGGATTCCTGCCGCTG
>VGNF01000369.1 GCA_016866195.1 Chloroflexota bacterium
GGGGAGGTGAGGGTCTTTACCTCCACGAACAAGGTGATCTCTCCCTGTATACCGATGAGGTCGATCTCGCCGTACGGAGTTCGAACGTTGCGAGCGATGACCGTAATTCCACGACCGACAAGGAATTCATGAGCGATACCTTCTCCCCAGGCGCCGATGGATTTCTTATACCCGCTCATGTGATGATACGTTCAAGCATGCTTCGAAGCCGTACCGACCAGCTGCCCTTGTATGGCCTGGATTTGTGCACAAGCTTCTCGTAGTAATCGAGCATGATCAAGGTTGTGCGCTCGATGGCATACTCTGAAGAGGCAGATTGGGCACTCTTGCTCATCTGCTTTCGCAAAGGTGTGTCGAGGCAGAGGCGGGTTAGTTTGGCCGTGAAGGAGGCAAGATCGTGGGTCGAGAGAACCCCCGAGTTTCCATCTTGCACAATGTCCCCTACACCCACCGAATGAATTCCCAAGACAGGCAGGCCAGTGGCCATGGCCTCAATCACGGACAAAGGATGAACCTCCGTGACGGAGGCGGTGACAAAAATATCGCACATGGCGAGGTATCCTGGCAGGTCCTCATAGGCCACCTTACCGATGAAATTCACCCGGGTGCCCAGTGCGAGTTCGCTGGATATGGATTTGATTTCATCGTCATAGCCCTGCACACCGCTGCCGATGATGATCAACGAGGCGTTCGGGATGGCTTGTGCGACGCCTCTGAACGACTTGAGCAAGAATGGGAGATTCTTCTCCAAGGCGATCCGCCCGGCATAGACGAGCAGGATGTCCTCCGGACCATAACCAAAACGACTTCGTTCGATGGGTATCGCCTGATGGAAGGAGTTCAGGTCCACTCCGTTGGGAACGACCTCGATGGAATTCTGCACGTTTAACTGCCGAAGGACGTTTTCCATACCCTTAGAGGGTGCGATGACCAGATCCACGCCTTCGCAGAAAGAGGGTAAATACGCCTGTAGAATGCCTTGACTCATCTCATCCGGCATAATGGGCAGATACGCCTGGGCATATAGATCATATCGGGTGTGGTTTGTGTAAACGATTGGGATTCGAAGCGGCCGGCAGTATCGCAGAGCTAGTCGCCCGCTCAGAAACGGGTGGTGAACGTGCACCAGGTCCATGGTTTGGAGGGTCTGCTTGGCGCGGCGTGAATAGCGCAGCGACAGGAAAAACCCGGTGTCGGCCAGCGGCAGGCCGGGACTGCGGATCACTCGCGGTTCATCATCCTGAAAACCCACATTGCCAAAAGTGAAAACAAAGACTTCGTGGCCGGATCGTTCGAGATGCCGCTTGTTCAGCTCGACGTAATTCGTGATGCCGCTGACGTACGGCTTGTAACTGTCCACCATCATTCCGATTCGCATGCATCTATGCTAAGACAAGCACATGGGGATGTCAAGTGAAGAATGCGCATGGTAGAATGCAAACTCTCGGAGGCCGCGATGGCTGTGAAATTGGTGTTACGCGACAGGGAATATGAAATCCGGGCGGGCATGACCCTGCTCGAAGCGCTCCGAAAAGCCGGCATCCTATATGAATCCGTGATTGCCACCCGGGAGGGGGAAATGATCCTCGAGGATGAAATCCTCAAGGAAGGGGAAGTGATCAAGCTTATCGCGGTCATCTCCGGGGGTGCAGGGTGAAATGCCGAAAATGCGGCGATAAAGCCTCCGTCAACATGCGCCAGCACAAACTGGCTTTGTGTAAAAACCACTTCCTCGAGTGGGTGCCGGAACAGACGGAACGATTCATCCGTAAATACAAAATGTTCAAGCGAGAGGAAAAGATCCTCGTAGCCATATCCGGCGGCAAGGATTCCTTGTCGCTATGGGATATCCTCGGCCGGCTTGGATATCAGGCAGATGGGCTGTACCTTGGGCTGGGGATCGATGGTGGAATCGATTACTCCTCGGAATCGCATCGGATGGCGGAGAAATTTGCCCAGGCTAATCACCTGAAATTGCATGTCCTCGACGTGCGGAGGGAATACGGCCGGTCCATTCCGGAGCTTTTTGAAATTTCTCATCGCGGGCATGGTAAACCCTGCGCGGTGTGCGGCCTGGTCAAACGTCATGAAATGAACCGCATCGCCCGCGATCTCGGATACGATGTGCTCGCGACGGGTCACAACCTTGATGATGAAGCGGCTGTGTTATTCGGGAACACGCTCGTGTGGAATGCCGAATACCTTCTCAGGCAGGGTCCAGTATTGGCCGAGCGAGATGGGTTGGCGCGCAAAGTGAAGCCGTTGTGTCGTTTCTACGAACGCGAAATGACAGCCTATGCCCTTGCCCGGGGAATTGAATATATCTATGATGAATGCCCTTATGCAGAGGGGTCTCACTCCATTTCCTACAAGGAAGTGTTGAATCAACTGGAGAGCGGGCGGCCAGGAGCGAAACTGACCTTTTATCTCCGCTTCCTCGAGGCGCGCGCCGGCGGGGAATTGTTCCAGGGCGCGAATTTT
>VGNF01000370.1 GCA_016866195.1 Chloroflexota bacterium
TTTTCAACCTGCCTGTCGCGGAGGACCATTTGATTCGCAACCGCGGAAGAGATCCGGTTCAAAGAACTGTATACCTGCGAAACATCCCGCAGGACACGCGGAATTTGAGGATCCCCTGAGCGCGGCAAATCCACCATCAATCTTGAAAGGATTTGAGAGATCTCCCCCAACTGAGCCTGAATGGTTGTACCCAAAAGAGGTGAGGTCAAGGCCGAACTCCTTTCCGGTCCACTTGAACTGTAAGAATGTCCTTCAAATAACTTTAAATCTCATACTTTAGGCAAAATGATCCGCTTCTGCTTCTGATACTTTCCTTTCTTGTCGGCATAAGAAACTTCGCACTCTTCATCCGCCTCAAAGAACAGGACCTGGGCGATGCCTTCGTGGGCATAGATCTTGGCCGGCAGCGGAGTTGTGTTGGAAATCTCCAGAGTGACAAATCCCTCCCACTCCGGTTCAAATGGGGTTACGTTGACGATCAGGCCGCACCTCGCGTAGGTCGATTTCCCCAGGCAGACCGTCAAGACCTTCCTCGGAATCCGGAAGTATTCGACCGTTCGCGCCAGGGCAAAGGAATTGGGCGGAATTACGCAAACAATTCCCCTGAATTCGTGCATCGACTTCGAGTCAAAATTCTTGGGGTCAACAATTGCCGAGTGAACATTGGTGAAGATCATGAACTCCTCAGCAACTCGAATATCGTACCCATACGATGAAACCCCATAGGAGATTACGCCATCGCGCACCTGCCGGTCCTCGTAAGGCTCGATCATGCGATGCTCCAATGCCATTCTTCGTATCCAATGATCCGGCTTGAGACCCATGCCCACCTCCTGAAGTGTCGGAAATTAATTCGTAAAATAAACGGATGATTTAGCCGGGAGCCAAGGCAATGATAGAAGAATTGGGATTACAATCCTCCGCGCTCCATTGCAATCCGCCGAATATCCCGGTTAAGTCGCTCAGCCTCTTTATCCAGAGCGGACATTTTCTCGAGCATTTTTTCACCCACGGATTGGTCTTCAAGCGACCGCAAGTTGATTCGCACGTTGCTGCCTGCGGCAGTGAGAGCTGCGTTTGCCAAGGCGAATCCCGACATCGCATCGCTGATCGCGTTCAAGTTTGCATCATTGGCGCACTTCAAGGCGAGCTCCATCACTTTAACGGACGCCTCGGCAACATGAAGGGGTATGTGTGCCGCATTCAACGTGGCTTGAACCATTGCCGTTTTCCACACTGCAGTCTGTTCGGGAGTTTCCCTTGGCAATTTCATTGTAGCCATGAGGACCTCGAAGGATGAGGCATCATCCCTGACGGCTTGAGTCAATTCCTGTCGTAATCGCTCAGCGAGTACCCGAATGGCCTGCATTTCGGCCTCTACCTGAGCGTATTTTTTCTTCCCGATCGTCAAACCAGCCACCATCGCCACCAAAGCCGCTCCCATCGCAGCTGCATAAGCTGCCGCGGATCCGCCTCCGGGAGTTGGTGTGGGCGCGGCCAGTTCATCGATGAAGGAGGGGCTTTTATCCGAAAGTCGAGACTCGGCATCTGTCGAAGCTGCATAAAGTCTGTTTTCCAGAATCTGCGCGGAGGAAAATTGGTCCATTTGCGTGTACCAGACAGCAGCATCCACGAGCGCATCTTGCGGGATCAGGCCAACAAGTTCGCTGTGGTGGATGGAAACACCATATCGCCCCGCCTCCAGCCGGACAGCCTCGACCACTCGCGCCAGGGGCGTCTCATGATAATTCGTAAGATTCATTGAAACCTGAGCCCTCCCATCAACCAGCAGTCCAAGTCCTTTTACATACCGAAATCCTCCAGAGGATTGTCGGATCGCTTTTGCAATTTTTCTTGCAACAGTCACATCGTCGGTGGTAAGGTAAACATTGAAGGCGATCAGCGGCGCCCTTGCGCCGATCACTGTCGCGCCAGCTGAGGTAAGTTTCGCCGGACCAAAATCAGGTTTTCGCTCGGGATTGATTTCGATCTCGCTTTTCAGGTTTTCATATTGCCCCTTGCGTATGTTTTCCAGATTGACCCGATCCGGACGGGTTGCAGCAGCTTCGTACAAGTAAACAGGTATCCCCAATTCATCCCCCACCCGTTTCGCAAGGCTCCGGGCGATTTCAACGCACTCATTCATCGTGGCATTCGACAAGGGAACAAAAGGACACACATCGGTGGCGCCAATGCGTGGATGTTCGCCCGAATGCCGGTCCAGATCAATCAATTCGGCGGCAGTGCGGATAGCCCGAAATGCTGCTTCTTCCACAGATTCCGGCGATCCGGCAAATGTCAATACGGTTCGATTATGATCCAAGTCGGAGGATCGATCCAACAGTCGCGCACCACCAACGGAAGTAACTGCCAATATGATCTGATCGATCACTTCCGGCCGGCGGGCTTCGGAAAAATTTGGAATGCATTCGATGAGTGGTGAAGTCATTGGCTTTGATTGGCTCCAGACGGAAAAA
>VGNF01000371.1 GCA_016866195.1 Chloroflexota bacterium
CTGCTTGAAAACCTCTGGTCTGTCATGGACATGAAGATATCGACATTGTTTAATCAATCTTCAATAGATGGATAATTTACCTATAATAGGTTATAGAAAACAGAAATAACAAATTTGCCAAATAGTAACTTTGTCAATCTAAACAGCAATTTAATATATTCAATATTCCAGTAAGATATCACCGTTACAAGCTGAACAATATTTTACACATTATACCTTTCAAGGTATGGATTTTGCACCCATCGCTGACCGAATGGAGGTGGATTTTTCGGAATATTGACTACTCCAGTCAACAATCAGCCCCTCCAAGTGGAGGGGCTGATTCTCTTGTCATTTCTCGCAAACCTCGATGATCTGACTTGTCCATTTGACGATCCTCTCCCCCGATTCCTTGACCTGCTCCGGCATGGACCAGTGCGCCAGGTAATTCGGGGCGTTGGTTCCGATGCCGAATGCTCGCACACGATGAAGGTGGTGGCTTCGGCCTTGGTTACGTTCTCCTGTCTGGCTAGATGAAAACCCTGAATCCAAATCAAATGGATCCGAACCATTTGTACGCGTGCTGGCAAATGACTCGGACCCTTGTCATGGTGACCCCGGAGCGATTTGAACGCTCAACCAATTGATTAAGAGTCAACTGCTCTGCCATTGAGCTACGGGGCCAGGCGTGCGGACGGAAATTATACCCGAAAGAAAATGGGTGTCAACGTGATGACGATTTCGAGAGTGGTTAAAGTCGTGGGCTTTGCACGCTGCCAACCGCAGAGTTCGCAAAGAACGCAGAGAAGCCCTTTTGTCCTGCTCTGCGAACTCTCCCGAAGGCCGTTCGCCCCGCGAGGGCGCTGGCCCGAGACGGGGACTCACCGTACTTGCGCTCGGTGCAAGTGTCGGGACGATGCGCGTTCTCTGCGGTGAAATGAAATCAGCCTATCCTTGTAACCACAATCACTATTTCATCACCGCGGTGCTGGCCAGCAGAAAGACCCACTGCGGGACCAGGCTGAGCGCAACCGTCGCCGCGGCTGTGAGCGCGGTGGCGAATCCCAGCCAGGGTTCGCGTTCGGGAACCAGTTCCCCCTCGCGCATGTACATGTTGACCACCACACGCAGGTAGTAATACGCGCTCACCAGCGAGGTGAGCACGCCGATCAGCGCCAGGCCTGTGTAGCCCCCGGCGATGGCGGCGCGGAACAGGTAGAACTTGCCCACCATGCCCAGCGTGGGCGGGAAGCCGATGAACGAGAGCATGAAGACCGCCATGGCCGCGGCCAGCGCGGGATGCTTGCGCGCCACGCCGGCGTAATCGGCGATCTCGAGACCCTTCCCTTCCGCCTTTTCGAGCGCAACCACCACGCTCCAGGCCCCAAAATTGGTCAGGGTATATGCCATGAGATAGAACATGCCCGAGGCGATGGAAACCGAAGCCACCTGCGGATTCCCGTACGAAACGAAGGCCATCAGGATGTACCCGGCGTGGGCGATGCTCGAGTAAGCCAGCATGCGCTTGATGTTCGTCTGCGCGATGGCGATCAGGTTGCCAACGATCATCGTCAAAGCAGAAAGGGTCCACAGGATGCCGTTCATGTCGGAGGCCAGGGCCGGGAAGGAGGTGGAGAATACGCGCAGTAAAGCCACAAAGCCGGCCACCTTGGCGCCCGAGGACATGAACGCCGTCGCCGCGCTGGGCGCGCCCTGGTATACGTCGGGCGTCCACATATGGAAGGGAACCGCCGCAACCTTGAAACCGAATCCCACCAGGATCAGTGCCGCGCCGATCGTGAACATCAAACCGTTCCCTGAGCCTGTCGAAGCGCCGGCGGATGCGGCGGCGAAGATCCCGCCCAGCGAGGTGGTTCCCGTGGCGCCAAAGACCAGCGCCGTCCCATACACCACGAAGCCGGTGGCGAAGGCGCCGAGCAGGAAATACTTGACGCCGGCCTCCTGCGACTGCATATCCCCGCGCGCGAAGGCCGCCAGCACATACAACGGAATGGAAAGCAGTTCGAGCGCCAGGAAGACGATGATCAGGTCCGCCGCCTGTGCCATGAGCATCATGCCGCACACGCTGAACAGCAGGAGGGTGTAATACTCCCCGCGCTCGATCCCCATGCGCCGGACGTACCCATACGCCAGCGCGACCCCGAACAACCCGCTGAGCAAAAGCAGCACGTTGGCGAATGTGGCGAATCCATCCAGTACGACCATGCCGCTGAACCCGACGGACTCCATGCCGATCCGCGTGAGGTTGAAGCCGAGCGAAAGGATCAAGCCCAACGCCGCCAGCAGGGCCGTGATCCCCTTGCGGTCTTTCGGGATGAACAGATCGACCAGCAAGAGCAGGCAGGCCCAGACCGAGAGGACGATCATTGGGAGGATGGTATGAAAGTCGTTGATTGTCGGTTGCGTCATGCAATCTCCAAACGGGTGTCATTGCGAGGAGGGCGCCTGCCCGACGAAGGGG
>VGNF01000372.1 GCA_016866195.1 Chloroflexota bacterium
CCCCATGGGAATTTTTCCAACGTGAAGATACCACATTTGCCAGGCGGTCGAGGATGGTTTTTCCGGTATCCGGGTGATCTCGGACGAGGGTCCAAAGATCCTCCCCGCGAACTCGGAATGCCTCCACGGACGAGTCGGCGATCGCACCTGACGTGTAAAACCTGCTTCCAATGACTGCAGACCAGCCGAATACATCGCCCCGCTTCAGGCGCGTAATGGTAATCACTGGTCCGTCATAAGGTTTGAATCGGATGGCGACAATCCCGCGGACAATGACATACAAATTGACCGGAAGCTGTCCCTGTTCAAAGATGATAGTATCGGCGGGGAAATCGATCCATTTGAAAATGGGATTGAGCAGGGCGAGTTGATCTGTGGTCAGGTCCCTAAAGAGCGCGATGCCGGCGTGTTGTTTTAGCATTTGAGCGCATATTAATGGATTGATATCCCGTGATTCCAGTATCAAACTTCCTAAAGAAGGTGACATATTTCCCGGATTTGTATGACATCCACCGGCCTTCGTGTATACTCCCATATCTGCTGCAACTTGTGCTATAACCTGATAAGAAAATTTGAGAGTCAGATGTTAGACAATAAATCCCCTTCTCGACCTGGGAGCCTTGGCCTGGTGATGATCGGAGCTGGCCTGATGCTCCTCGGATTCTTATCCGTTGTCTATTTGTACAATATATCACGATCTTTGTCGGCTGAGTTCCAGGTTGTTCCTGTAGAGGTCGATTTCGATGCGCCGGATCAATATTTCCAGGACCTGAGTGGCGCGCTGAACTCATTGAGGGATTTTCGCGGCCAGGTCGTTCTCGTGAACCTTTGGGCAACATGGTGTCCTCCATGCCGCGAAGAGATGCCTGCCCTTCAAGAATTTTATGAGAAATACAAGAATGACGGGTTTGTGCTCATTGCCATCAACCAGGAAGAGCGACGCGAAGCGGTCATTCCATTCGTCGAAGAATTCGGATTGACTTTTCCGGTTTGGTTGGATGAGGACTTTCAGGCGGGTCGGAATTTCAAAACGATAAGTCTTCCGAGTTCCTACGTGGTCGACCGCTCGGGTCGAGTTCGGCTGATGTGGATTGGCGGGATATCTAGGCGTAATCTTGAGAAGTTCGTTCCCAATCTGATTCAGGAGCGGCGATGAAAGCAGAAATTGAATGGAAGGATGGGTTAACTTTCGAGGGCGCGGCTGATTCGGGATTTTTGCACCGAATGGACGCCGATGAAGGTGTCGGGGGAGGAAAAAACGGAACGCGTCCCATGGAAATGATCGTGCTGGGCCTGGCGGGTTGTACGGGCATGGATGTGGTTTCGATCCTGAAGAAGAAAAAGCAGCCGGTCGCCGCATTCCGCGTTGCTGTTGATGCCCAACGGGCGGCCGAGCATCCAAAGGTGATCACTGCTGCAGTAATCGAATACTTCATCTCCGGCAGTCAGGTTGACCGAGCGGCAGTGTTGCGTGCTATTGAGTTATCCGCGGTTAAATATTGCCCGGCGCAGGCGATGCTGGGAAAGGTATTCCCAATTCGATTGCTTTATCATTTGTTAGGGGATGATGGAGTTACAGTCCTTGAGTCGGGGGAATACTTTCCTGCAACAGCCAAAGATCTTGCTTAAAGGTCACGGAAATCCTCCGTTGATGGACGTATAGGCATCACCGCACTCGCAGGCAGTTACGGTCGCGTTCCCCTTGGTAAGCGTGCCAAGGTATTCCCGGTTGCCGTTATGCACAATCCAACCGGACAGGACGAATGGCAGCGCGCTATCAGCGATCATCCATTCCCCGTTGAATTTTCGGGCGATGTGGACATGGGTGCCTGTGGCATGACCCCCGGCGCAAGAGGGCAGGCCGACGAAATCCCCTGTGCTCAATTCTGCCCCGACGGGAGCTCGATGTTCGTTTGCCAGATGAAGATAATAAAGGGACCAACCCGTACGTTCATCTCCATCCATGTCAAGGTCAATCACCATGCCGTCCACGGAAGAGCGAACGACCAATCCTTCCGCCATGGCGGTTGCATAATTCTTCTCTTCCACCACAAAACATCCGGATTTTTCTGAGGGCGGGGCAAAGTCGATCGCCGCGTATGGTTCTCCGGCTCCCCAGCCGGTATGCGGACCGCCAGTGAAGTACCAGGTTTGATCGATGGGAAAAGGCAATTTCAATTCCGGCTGTTGCAAACTTCCCGGAATGAGCACGTAATCATCCCCCCATGGATTTCCAAATAATTCCGAATAGGTTTGGATGAGTCCTTCCGGCCCGATGGCTGCCGAATACCTGTCCTCCGGGAGGACTTTGGAAAAATAGTATTGTAGTGCCACGGATCCGGCATTCTGCCAAGGGTCTGGGCGAATCAGGTTCCCGCCCTTCCCTTCAAATACGAGGGATTTTCCCACTCGCCACCCATAATATCCGTTGTTGAGCCCC
>VGNF01000373.1 GCA_016866195.1 Chloroflexota bacterium
TCAATTTCGGCGGCGGCACTGGCGAACTCGCTCGAGATCATCGGAAAAAAGCACAGTGAGATTCGCATGGTGATCTCCGGGGCGGGCGCCTCGGCCATCTCCTGTGCCGAATTAGCCATCAGTTGGGGAGTGAAACGCGAGAACATCATGCTATGCGACAGCAAGGGTGTGGTGTACAAGGGGCGGAAGGAGGGGATGAACAAGTACAAGGAGCGCTTCCTGGTCGAGACCGACGCGCGTACCCTTTCCGACGCGCTGCGCGGTGTGGATGTGTTCTATGGGTTATCGGTGGCCAATGTGATGACCCCGCAGATGGTCAAGTCCATGGCGGAGGATCCGATCATCTTTGCGATGGCCAACCCGGATCCGGAGATCAAACCCGAACTGGCACATGAAGCGCGCAAGGATGTGATCATGGCCACGGGTCGTTCGGATTATCCCAATCAGGTGAACAACGTACTGGGCTTTCCCTTCATCTTCCGCGGGGCGCTGGATGTGCGCGCGCGGGCGATCAACGAGGAGATGAAATTCGCGGCGTCCAAGGCTCTGGCAGCCCTGGCGAAGGAGGACGTGCCGGACTCGGTCATTCGTGCCTATGGGGGCGAAAGCATCAAGTTTGGTCGTGCGTACATCATTCCCAAGCCGCTCGATCCACGCGTACTGCTGTGGGAGGCTCCGCAAGTTGCGGAAATGGCAATGAAGACCGGAGTGGCCCGAAAGAAGATCGATATCGATGAGTATCGCGAACAGCTGGCATACCGACAGGGGAAAGGGGAGCGGATCCGTTATTTCTTTCAAAACAAGGCCCGCACCTCCGGCGGTGCAAAGCGGGTGGCTTTCGCTGAAGGCGAGGAGCAAAAGATCATCCGCGCCGCCTACCAGATCAAGGAGGAGGGAATCGCCACGCCGGTCCTGATCGGACGGACAGGCGCCATCGAAAGGCAATTAAAGGACCTCGGACTGGAGTTCAAACCCGAGATCGTCGATCCCGATTCCTTTGGAAAGCTGGAAAGCTATGCCAGGGCGTTCTTTGAAATGCGCCAGCGCAAGGGAATCAGTTTTCACGATGCGCAAAAGCGCGTCCAGGAACCCAATGTCCTCGGTTCGATGCTGGTGAAGATGGGCGATGCGGATGCCTTCGTTTCCGGGCTTGCCTGTGATTACCCGGACGTGATCCGTCCCGCTCTGCAGATCCATCACACCACCCCTGGGGCGGCGCGCGCCGCCGGGGTGTACATCATGATCGTGGACGATCAGGTGTTTCTCTTCACGGATGCCACGGTAAACATCGATCCGAGCGCCGAGGATCTGGCCGAGATCGCACTTCTGGCCGCGGATTATGCGCGCAGGCTGGAGATCGAGCCGCATGTGGCATTCCTTTCTTTCTCGAATTTTGGTTCCACCCCACATCCACTTTCGGACAAGGTCCGCAAAGCTGTGAACCTGGTCAAATCGCGCCGGCCGGATCTGCGGGTGGACGGTGAAATGCAGGCCGATACGGCGGTTGTTCCTGAGATCATCGAACAAAGGTATCCGTTCAGTGCAGTCAAGGGTGCGAACGTCCTGGTGTTTCCATCCCTCGAGTCGGCGAATATCGCCTACAAACTGCTTGCCCGTCTTGGAAACGCCAAGGCGATTGGCCCGATCCTGCTCGGCATGGGCGCGCCGGTGCACGTCCTGCAGACAGGCGATGATGTCAATGCCATCGTCCAGATCGCCTCCGTGGCTGTGATGGATGCCATGAGCAGAAAATAACCTGGCGAAATAAATAAAATGTCACCCGGGAGCAATCCACATGCGGATTGCTCCCTTCCATTACGTGTATAATCCCCGCATTCCAGAAAGGAAAACCAATCATGGAGTCGCTTACTCGCATTGCCCGAAAGATCACATGGATCCTTTTCCTCGTGCAGAGTCTAGCTTCAGCCGGGTTCATCGCCGCGGCAACGCTCAATTCGATCGTTGGCGCCAAACTCAGCCAGCAGGCCGGCTGGGCAGGGGTACCCACGGCGGTCTACCTGGTGGCTGGTGCCTTATCCGCATACCTCTGGGGGTATCTCATGGATATCATAGGTCGCCGGGGTGGGTTGGCCCTTGGTCTTGGTTTGGGAGTGATTGGATCAGGCCTGGCTTTCTTTGCCATTACCGAATCCTCCCTGGGCCTCTTCCTCGCCGGAATGATGCTGATGGGCGCGGCCAATGCAGCGGTGCAATTGGGGCGGTTCGCCGCGGCTGAGGTTCATCCACCTCAGGCACGCGGCCGGGCGATTTCCAATGTCGTTCTCGGCGGAACCTTTGGCGCCGTGCTGGGTCCGAATCTCGTCGGCCCGATCGGTGCCTGGATTAAACCCATCAGCGGTGATGAGCTGGCGGGCGCATACGCGGTGAGCCTGGTCCTCTTCCTGATC
>VGNF01000374.1 GCA_016866195.1 Chloroflexota bacterium
GGATCACGGTGAATTGATCGCCTGTGGGACCCACGATGAACTGGTGAAGCTGGTTGGGCACCAGACTCGCATTGACCTTACCGTGAATAGAGAGAACGCCGCCTTATTACATGACTGGCGCGCACTGGAGGGCGTTACAGGAATTTCCAACGAAGATGGTATGACCACCGTGATCGTGGAGGACAGCAATGTGGTCCTGCCGCGGTTGTTCGAAGCAGCCACGCGCCGCTCCACACGCATCACTTCCGTGGATATCCGCGAACCCAACCTCGAATCAGTGTTCCTTCACCTGACCGGCCGCGCACTGCGAGATTGATACAAATCCATGAAGTCTTTCGATATCGCGTTGAAGGACATGGTTCGATCCTTCCGCAGTGTTTTTGCGGTGATCTTCATGTTTGCCATCCCTCTCCTGGTTACCGGCATGTTCTACCTCATGTTCGGCAGCATTGCTGATAATGGAAACTTCGACCTCCCAAAAACCAAAGTGATGATCGCCAATCTTGACCGAGGCGGCCCCAAATTTCAGGTTAATCCGAAGAATATCCCCGGCGGTCGTGAGGCTGAGACGATGGGTGATCTGATCGTCAGCATTATGGAAAGTGAGGAGATGGAGGACCTGATCGAAGTGTCTTTCGCATCCGACGCCCAATCCGCGCGTGCAGCAGTTGACAACCAGGCTGCGCAGGTGGCATTGATCATCCCGGAAGATTTCTCAAAGCAGTTCGCGGATGTGGAGGAAGGCAAGGCGCAGATCGAATTCTATCAGGATCCCACATTGACCCTTGGCCCGGCCATCATGCGTTCCATTCTTAACCGCTTCCTGGATGGAATGGCGGGCGTCAAAATTGCCGTGACGATCTTCCTGGACGAAGCTGAAACGAAGGATTATGCCCTGGCTGGCCAGGTGGTCCAACAGTACCTTGAAATATCGCTCGCACAAAGTGAAGACCTTACCGAGGAATTGATCGAGGTGCGTTCACCCTCTGCTGATACTGCAACTCGCGATCAATCCAGCCGGAATCTGCTACTTGGCATCGTGGGACCCATCATGGGCGGGATGATGGTTTTTTATGCCTATTTCACGGGGACGTCAACTGCGCAAAGCCTCCTCAAGGAAGAGGAGGAACGCACGCTCCCGCGGTTGTTTACCACACCTACTTCACAGACAACCATTCTGAGTGGCAAATTCTTGTCGGTCTTTCTGACGGTTTCCGTCCAGGTGACGGTATTAATCATCGTATCCCATTGGATTTTTGGCATCCATTGGGGCTCCATCCAATCGGTGATCCTGATGGCGGTCGGGATTGTTTTCAGCGCATCCGCCTTCGGGATATTTATCAATTCGTTCCTGCGAAACGCCAAACAGGGAGGAGTACTATTCGGTGGCGTGCTGACGGTCACTGGAATGATCGGCATGATCAGCATCTTCGCCATGAATTCGCCGGCCGCGGCGCGCATGGGGGAAACCGTTTCGTTGCTGGTACCGCAAGGATGGGCGATTCGAGGCTTGATGCAGTCGATGAACGATCTCCCGCCCATTTCTGTCCTCACGACCGCCCTCGTCTCACTGGCCTGGAGCGCGGCATTTTTCGCGATCGGATCCTGGCGGTTCAAGAGGCGCTATGCCTAGGATGCATCCATGAATCGAATTCTGGATATCACACAGAAGGATCTGATGCAGTTGGTGCGCGATATTAAAACCTTCATGTTCTTGTTGATCATGCCAATTGTTTTTACCTTTATCTTTGGGTATGCCTTTGGTGGTTTCGGTGGAAACAAATCTGATTCCCGCCTCCCGGTGGGGTTTCTCTCCCAGGATGACGGCTGGATCACACAATCTCTATTCGAATTGCTCAACCAGTCGGAGGTCATCCGCCTGGATGCGAATACCATGCGCACACCCGCCGATCTGGAAAATCTGGTTTCGGAAAGCGATCTTGCCGCTGCGATCGTAGTCCCGGACGGATATGCAAAAGCCGTGCTAAAGAATAGAACCGTACGTCTCGTGGTGATTGCCGACACCGCTACACCTGCCTGGACCTCGATCGAATCCGAAATTCTAACCGCCATCAGCCGCCTGGATGGGGCTGTGCGGACTGCAACGATCATGGAAGAAATCGACGCAGACCGAATCCCCTTTGACTATGCCTTCGAATTAACTCTCGCGGCTTGGGAGGACCCTCCGATCTCCATCCGTGAGACGACCAGCCTTATCATTCAGGAACAGGATAACCGGAATCCGGCTCTGGCACACACATCTCCAAGCATGATGCTGCAGTTTTCCATCGCGGGTTTGCTCACGGCGGCACAAGTCATCGTCAGCGAACGCAAATCCCGCACACTGCAAAGGCTGCTGACCACAGCCACCAGTCGAATTCATGTCATTTTCGGCCATTAGCT
>VGNF01000375.1 GCA_016866195.1 Chloroflexota bacterium
CAACGGAGATCTGGTAGAAAACAGCCTGCTTGTACCACATGGTCAGATCGAGATTCCATTCTCGGCAACGACTTTGCCATACCAGGACGCGCTCTGCTTGGGAATACGCTGCAGGGTTCGGTAGTCCACGCGGACCAGGCCGAAGCGCTTGCTGTAACCAAAACCCCATTCGAAATTGTCCATCAGGGACCAGACAAAATACCCCTTCACTGGAACGCCGATCCCGATGGCTCTGTGGACTTGTTCGAGGTGCCTTCTGAGATATGAGACCCGCGCCGGATCATCCACCTGACCCTCCGCATTGACACGGTCTTCGAATGCCGCGCCGTTCTCCGTGATGTAAATTGCCGGGAACCCGTACTCCCCGTGTAAACGACCCAGGGTGCGGTACAACCCTTCGGGGAACACCTCCCAGTCCATTTCTGTAACCTCGTCCCCGCGAAACACCGTGCGCGGGGAGTTTTCCGCTTCGGGGATACGATCGGACCGGGATATGTTGCGCGTGTAGTAATTGACACCCAGGAAATCAACCGGCACCGCCACCGTATCCAGGTCCATTTCTTTCACAGAGGCCATCTTGTCTCCATAGTGTTTGGCCATATCCTGAGGGTAGCCGCGTCCGACAAGTGGATCGAGGAACCAGCGGTTGATGTATCCATCCATCCACGTAGCCGCGTCCCTGTCCTCGAAACTTGGAGACGCAGGGAACTGCGGGGTTAAATTCAATGTGACGCCCACGTTTGCGCCTGAACAATTGGAACGCAGGATCGGTACGACCTTTCCATGGGCCAGGAGCAGATGATGGGCGGCGGCCAGCGCCTCGCCCAGATCTTCGTGGCCGGGAGCATGATGACCCAGCCGGTATCCGATGAACGCGCTCACCCATGGTTCGTTCAGGGTGATCCAGTTTTTCACCCGGTCCCCCAGAGCGCGGCTGAGGACATCGGCATATTCCATAAATGCATCCACGACAGGGCGCGCCGGCCAGCCGCCTTCGTCCTGCAAGGATTGAGGCAGATCCCAGTGATAGAGCGTGAGGAAAGGCTCGATCTGTAACTCAAGCAAACGGTCCACGAGCCTGCTGTAGAAATCCACCCCGGCCTGATTGACCCTGCCGCGTCCCTGCGGCAGAATGCGTGGCAAGGCCGTGGAAAAACGGTAGGCCTTCAATCCCCCCTCCTTCATCATGTTCAGGTCGGCTTCCCAGCGGTGATAGTGATCACAGGCGACGTCGCCTGTGTCGCCGTCTTGAATCTTCCCCGGCGTGTGGCTGAAGCGGTCCCAGATGCTTTCCCCCTTTCCGTCCTCATTCCAGGCACCTTCGATCTGGTACGAGGCGGTCGCGGCTCCCCAGACAAAGCCTTCGGGGAATTGAACAGTCTTTTTCGCCATTTGCATTCTCCGGAGAATAGGGATTTGAATGGTCAGCCGATAAATGCTGTGACGTGCACTTCTTTTTCGTTGTTGGCAGGCGGAGGGACAATGTTCCCTTGGACGGGTTTCCCGTTCACTTCGAGCCTGAGGGTGTTCCCATTGCCCCTTCTTTCGACGTGGACAACGTATCGGACTCCCCGGAACAGGCGCGTCGCGTCAAAGGTTTCCCACTCCGAGCGGATGACTGGCGCAATCCGCAATCCTTCATAATCCGGGCGGATGCCCAGGATCCACTGTGTAATGGCAACATAACTCCAGGCGGCAGCCCCGGTCAACCACGAATTCTTGGCTTCACCATGGTTAGGCGCATCCCGCCCGGCGATCATCTGCGAATAGATGTAGGGTTCGCAGCGATGCACTTCGCTGATCTCCTCGCGAGCCGAGGGATTTATGCGCAGGTAATAATCATGCGCCTGGTCGCCGCGCCCGATCATGGTCTCGGCGATCATGATCCAGGGGTTGGTGTTGCAGAAGACGCTGGCATTCTCCTTGTAGCCGGGTGGGTAGGAGGAGATTTCTCCCAGGTGCAGGTAATACCTGGTGAAAGCCGGCTGCTGCAGGAGGACCCCATGCGGTGTCACGAGGTGCCTGGCGACGGAATCCAGGGCCTTTTGCGCGCGCCCGTCTTCAATCCCCAAGCCGGCCATCACGCAGAAACCCTGCGGTTCGATGAAGATCTGTCCCTCGTTATTTTCCTTCGACCCGAGGGCGTGGCCGAAATCATCGTAGGCGCGGCGGAACCATTCGCCATCCCAACCCGACGCCCAGATGGTCTGCTCCATCTCTGCGGCTGCGTTCGAAAAATAGGTTGAAGGTTGAAGGTCGAAGGATTCGAATGGATGAGTCGCACCCGACATTTTCCTTCCGACTCTCTCTACAAGTCCGGCCATTTCCCTTGCAGCCAATGTGAATAATCCCGCAATGAATACACTCTCTGCTGCTTTCCCATCCTTGCT
>VGNF01000376.1 GCA_016866195.1 Chloroflexota bacterium
CCCCGGACGAGAGTTCGGGTCAACGCCATGAATAAAGCCGCCGGAATCCCCTTGTCAGCAACATCGGCGATAAAGATCCCCAGCCTGCCGGCGGGGAGTTCGATCACGTCATAAAAGTCTCCGCCCACCTGTCGGGCGGTTCGCCAGCAGGCAGCCAGTTGCCAAAAAGGGTGGGAGGGCAACACCTGCGGGATGAAGGTCTGCTGAATTTGACGCGCCAGCTGTACTTCGGTTTCCAGGCGCTCTCGAACGACCATCTCCTGCTGCAGCAGATCGTTCTGGATGGCCAACGCCGCCTGTTGGGCGATTCCATTCAATATCTCAATCCGCCGTGGTCGAAAACGTCTCGCCCGATCTGCCTCCTCAACGAGCAGGATCCCGTAGAAATCGTTCTTGATAGACAGTGGAACCGACATCAGAATTCGATCCGGATCAACCGGGTTGATGGAAGCATCAAGCGTCGGTCTGATTTCAAGCCAGGCATGGACCGGGCGATCAGCCTGGAGAGGGAAGTTCACCATGCGATTTCGTTCATGAGTATATGCAAGCGCAGGGAAGTCGCTTTCAGCCAGTTCCCTTTCCGTGATGACTTGCTGTTCATCCTCGTTCAAACCATATTGGTGCGTGGCAAGAAACACCTGCTTCGCCTCCTCCCAACGGTACAAGATCGCCCGCCGCACTCCAACAAGAATTGGCATGATGCGGATGATGGTGCCGAGGACTTCGTTCAAGTCGCTCGAGCTCGCCACAGCCTGCGCTACCTGGAGCAGCGCGGCAGAAGCATAAGCTTGTTCCTGGGCGGAATCGTACAAGCGGGCATTCTCGATGGCGACCGCTGCATTACTGGCAAAAGTGGTCGTGATGGCGAGTGCCTCATGTCCATATCGTCCGGCGGAATGATGGGTAATGGTTAAGATCCCCAAAGGCCGGTCCCCAATGCGGAGGGGAGCGGCAATGGAGGAAGAATCCGAATCGAATCCTGCGACCAATTCAACCGGCCATTGCGGAGAATTTGGCGGACGAATGAGCGCTGTCCCGGTTCTTAGCGCCATCATCATGGAAACGACAGATTCCGGCTCTGTCAGGCAGAGTCCTTCCAGCTCTTCAGCTTCACACCCGTGGACCGCCGCCAGACTGATCTCACCTTCGTCGAGCAGCCAGACAGCCGAAACCTCGATCGGCAGGTTGCGGTCCAGTTCAGCAAGAATCGTCTCCAACACATTCTCCACACCGACATTGGCGGAAACCAAACCTGCCACTTCACGCAGACTGTCGGACACCTGGCGGCGCCATTGCTCAGAGCGAAAGAGGTCTGCGTTGCGAATCGCGGCCGCCATCGTTCCCGCCGCCGCTTCGAACATCCGTTGATCATCCTGGTGAAATGCATTCGGGTGTTCGGATTGGAGATCCAATAATCCAAGCACCACTCCCTCGAATACGAGCGGAACGCACATTCCCGAGTGAAGGTCCCTCGACAGCAGGGGAGATAGTGCGTATGGACCATACTCCCCGATATCATGTACAAGATTGGTCCGGCCTTGTCGCGCGGTTCTCCCTATTATGCCGGTATCGCGATCCAAAGAAATGGAATATCCGCGAGGTACGCGGTTGGCAGGACCGCTTCCTGCTTCATACTGAATCAATCGTCGATTCGGATGCACCGTATACAAGGCAATGTGGGAGTATCCAAACTTGTCTTCGATCAATTTCGCCGACTGCTCCAGGATCACGGGTAGGTCGAGGGAGGAGGCGACAATCTTGCTGACTTCCGAGAGGAAGGCCAGTTGATCCGCCCGCCGCACCATTCCGCTGTAATGGCGCGCACTTTCGACCGCCCGGGCGATGGAATCCGCCAGCGAATTCAGCACCAGAATGTCAATGGGATGGAATGCCTGTCGGCGGTTGCTCTGCACATCCATGACCCCGAGTATGCGGTGCTCGACCTTCAATGGAATGGCAATCTCTGATCTAGTTTCAGGCAGGCTGTCGATGAAGCGGAAGCGCGTTTCGGAACGCACATCATTCGAGAGGATGCGCTGACCCGTAAGGGCTGCCTCTCCGATCAAACCTTGACCCACTTCGACTTCAAGTTTGATGGCTGGCTTTTTTCTCCCTTTTCGTGATGCGCTCGCGCTGGATCGGAATGCCAGCGCATTGGATTCGATCTCCAGCGTAAAGATGGCCACGTAGTAATAGTTGAAAGTCCGTTGAATGAGATCGGTGACCCGGCGGGCAAGTTCGTCGAGATCCAGCACATTCGCAATTTGTGCGCTGACCGCGCGGACGAGTTCCAGCTGGGCGATTCGGAATTGCTCGACCTCGGCGCGATGAAAGGAGGACAGGTTCGCGGCAACGAATTGAATCAGTCCCTTCAGTCCCC
>VGNF01000377.1 GCA_016866195.1 Chloroflexota bacterium
AAAAAAAGGTGGTGACGCCGAACTTGCTGCTGTCGGCTACCACGATTTTTTCCCGCGCACTGCGGATCAGCATTTGTTTGATCTGGGCGTCTTCGATGTTGTACTCTGTCAAACCCTCCTCCAGGCTGATCCCACCGATCCCAATGAAGGCCTTGTCTACATGGAATTCCAGGTATACGCGCTCTGGAATGGCTCCCACCATGGAGAGTTCCCTCGGACGAATAATTCCGCCCGTCAAAATCAGACGGGCGTCAATTTCCAGTGAAAGTCGATCCACAATGAGGTTTGCAATTTGCAGGCAGGAGGTAACGATGGTCAGGTTCCGCTTCCCGACCAGTCCGGGGACAATTTCCAAAGTGGTCGTTCCCACATCCAGCGCGATGCTATCGCCATCGTGGATGAGAGCAGCGGCTTTTAATCCGATGGCCATTTTCATTTGTTGGTTTTTAGAGGCGCGACTGGGGAAGGGAGGTTCATAGCTTCGGCCCAAGCTGGCGATTGCTCCCCCGTGAACCCTCCGCAGCAATCCCTGGCGGTCCAGATCCGTTAAATCCCGACGGGCGGTCATTTCGGAGATGTGAAAGCGCTGGCAGATATCCTCGATGGATATGCTTCCCTTGTCCATCACTAGTTCAACGACTTTCTGCCGCCGATCAACGGATCTCATGGTTATGCCTTACAAAAATGTCATGGCAATGTTCGATTTTGATAAAATAATACATGGAAAATGTTTGAATGTCAACTTCCTGTAAGACAAAACACGATTTTGTCCTGATAGATACGGTTTTTTCGCCCAAATGCCCTTTTTCGTGTCCCCCTGAGCGTTAGCGAAGGGCTTCTGACCGGTCTCTACCGCACGCATTTACGCAGGCTGCAACCCACCCGTCCTGAAGAATGACAGGTCGATTAATCCGAAACCAAAATTGTGATCTGTGGTAAACTTCGCCCGCTCATACCCCGAAATGGGGGAGCATCAGGTACGTTTCAATTACGTGCCTTTCCGTTCCCGGCGAGCCCACGACTCGAACAGGAACATACCCATGGAAAGGAGGTTTTCCGAATGCGCAAGTATGAATTGATGTGCGTGATCCAGCCGGACCTGGACGAGACCGCGTTCAACGGTGTGATTGACCGCGTCAAGGGTTGGATCGCGGAATTGGGCGGCAGCGTGGACAAGGTCGATGTCTGGGGTCGCCGGCGAATGTCTTATTCCATCCGCAAGCACCGCGAAGGTCAGTACGTTCTTCTGAACGTCTCCCTGAATCCTGCCGCGGTAACAGCGGTGGAACGCAACATCCGCTTCCAGGAGAGCGTTCTGCGTCATATGTTCTCCGTGGTCGGATAAGCATCATCGTGCATGCCCGGTAGTTTTAACAAGGAGATCAAGCATGAGCCGAGGCTTAAATAAGGTTCAGATCATTGGACATCTTGGAAAGGATCCCGAGATGAGATACACCCCCTCTGGAAAACCGGTGACCACGTTTTCCGTGGCGGTCAGCCGCACCTGGAACAGTGCCGACGGCGAACGTCATAACGAGACCGAATGGTTCAATGTGGTGGCTTGGGGCAACCTGGCCGAGATCTGCAAACAATATCTGGTCAAGGGGCAGCAGGTATACGTCGAAGGACGCCTGCAGACCCGCCGCTGGGACGACAAGGAAGGCCAGAAACACATGAGCGTCGAGATCGTGGCCAACGAGATGATGATGCTGGGCGAGAGACGCGATGCGAGCAACAACCATTCCCATGAAGCGGAAGCCTCCTCAGAAGAAGGCAGCCTGGCGGGGGCTGAGGATGAATTTCCGTTCTAGATAATTGGAGTTAATCATGAGCGATGAACGAAATGTGATGGGCGCAGAAGGCACAGGGGAGAGAAAATATTTCGCCAAACCAAAATTCTGCCAGTTCTGCGCCGACAAGCAGTTGATCATCGATTACAAGAAGACGGACCTGCTGCGAAAATATGTCACCGAGGAAGGCAAGATCCGCCCGCGGCGTCAGACAGGCGCATGCGCCCGCCACCAGCGTCTGGTGGCGGCCGCGGTCAAACAAGCGCGTCACGTGGCGCTGCTGCCATTCAGCGGAAGACACGCCGAAGACCGTACCTGACCGCTGCATGAACCCCGCGGGGCATGGGCACGTTCCATGCCCCGAATTTGTGTCATCCCCGGTTCGAGTGCAACGAAGGAACCGGGTGAAGGAGAAGGAAAATGACCAAAGAGCCGGGCCACAAGCCCGTATTGCATACCAGAAAACACATAGCCCGCCTGCAGAGGGAACAGCAGCAAAGCCGGATTGTGCTGACCGTGTTTATCGTGATCCTGGTCGCCGTGTTAGCCTTGGTCGGTTACGGATTGCTGGATATCAACTACCTTTCT
>VGNF01000378.1 GCA_016866195.1 Chloroflexota bacterium
GGGGGAGCGCAAAATAGCCATTGAGGCCGCACATATTTCCCGCGAGCTGAAACTCGCCATGGCAGACAGCCTCATCCTTGCCACCGCCCGCGCCTACAACGCCATGCTCTGGACGCAGGACGCGCACTTCAAAGGCATGGAGGGTGTGAAGTATATTGAGAAGAAGTCCTGATCCCTTAACCGAGCATGCCTGTCGCAAGTCTATTTCGCGCCTACCGAAAACATTCTACGGTTATTCGCCGGCTTATCCTCCCTCACCCCGTCTTGTGGTTCCACCAAAATACCTCCCAAAATTCATAAAATATTATGGAATCCGACAAGCCGGCGTGCTATGCTGTTCATAATCGGACAATCTGCTCTGCCGAATAATCTGGAGGAAAATCTAATCACCCAATCTCGAAATCTGGAAAAATAATTTCCAGGCCATCGTTTCCTGAGGGTTATGAATCCACTCTCTCAGGAGGCGCGCGATGGCCCGCTTGCAGAAAGGTGAACGCAAGGACAGGGAAAACAACCTGTACTACCTGCTCAGGCGCCTCCGCTTTGGGGTTCAGGAGTCGGAGATTGCCAAGGAATTTGGCTGGCACAGGCGCACGGTCAATAATTACCTGCGAAGATAGGGTAAAGCCGGAACGCGTCGTGTTCAAGACGAACAAGGGTCGCTCCCTTAATTGGGAGCATGGATCGTAACTACTTCCTCGTGATCGGCATCAACCGCCCGCGGCCAAAGGCTTTCTCGCTCACCTTTTTGAGCACCAGTCCCATCTGCCAGCGCTTGTGCTCGGAGGCGCGCATGGCCGGGTTGGATTGGTTCCCCCGCATCAGAGCCTCCAGTTCCGGCGAGATCGCGTCGTAATCGAACGGATCCACCTGCCCCTCCTTCAATTCGGCGCTCGGTTTGCGAGATATCACAAAATCCGGTATCACATTTTTGAATCGTTCATTGATCCATTCTGCAAGCTTGTACACTTCGGGCTTGGTCAAATCCCCCAGCGGGCTGATCGCGCCGGCCGCGTCGCCGTACAACGTGGAATATCCCAGCGCAAGCTCGGTCTTGTTGCTGGTGTTGATCAGAAAGCCTCCGCCCTGGTTGACGAAACTCATCATCACCATCATCCGCAGCCGCGCCTGGATGTTCTCCCCGGGCACACCGGAACTGCGTTCCGGTCCAAGCGCCTGTTCGGCAGCGAGATGCATCCTCTCGAGCTCGACTACCTCAAAGGGCATGTCCAATGTCTCCGCCATCTGTCGCGCCGATTCCGTCGAGCGCGGATCGGTGAAGCGGGAGGGAATGCCGATGGCGGTCACGTTCGATGCTCCCAAAGCCTCAACGGCTATGACTGCCGATACCGCGGAGTCGATCCCGCCGGAGGAGCCAATGTAAGCCTTTCTCAACCCGTTCTTGCGCGCAAAGTCGCGCAGGCCAAGCACAAGGGCGTGAAAGACCTCTTCCTCCTCGACCATGGAAGATGGACCGTGGACCGCCATCGGTCGTCCGTCGTCTGTCGTCCGCTGTCCATCGTCCACGATCCGGATTTCCTCCTCGAACTGCCTGCAGCTCTCCCCCTCCAGGACGAAGCTCCCGCCGTCGAAGATCAACTCGTCGTTCGCGCCCACAGAGTTGACAAAGACGAGCGGCAATCCCTGCCGGCGCGCGTGATGGAGGCGGTTTGCGCCAGCGCCCTTGCGATACGGCGAGGCCGAGACGCAGACCAGCATCTCCGCGCCCATCGCCTTCAGGTCCGAGCCGGGATGAACCGGATACTCCTCATCCCACATGTCCTCGCAAATCAGCATTCCGAGCTTTTTCCCGGCGATTTCGATGGGAGGCAGGGTTTTTTCCCCGGGCACGAACCAGCGCGGCTCGTAGAACACATCGTAAATCGGCAGTAATTGTTTGACCTGCACGACTTGAAGTTTCCCATCCTGCACCAGGACCGCGGTGTTGTACAACGCCGGGTGTTCGTACAATTTCCTCTCCGAACGTTCCAGCGACCCGACCAACATCGGCGGCAAACCCTTCGAGCGGTTCGCCAGATCGGTCGTGGCCGCTATTACGGCATCGACAAAGGACGAATCATACAATATGTCGCGCGGAGGGTAGCCCGGCACGGTCAATTCGGGAAAGATCACAAGATCCGCCGTGGGAACCGAGCGCGCCGCGTCCAGGATGCGGTTCACGTTCCCTTCCAGATCGCCGATGGTAGTGTTGATCTGCGCCAGCGCCAGTTTCATGCGTCGAAATCCTTTGCGATCTCCTCCAGCAGGTTGAGGGATTCGATCACCGAATCGCGTTTCAAACACACCTGATCCCCCATCAGGAAGTTCCGGTAACCGATCTCCAGCAGGAACGCCGCGTCGCTCATCTCGGCATTCC
>VGNF01000379.1 GCA_016866195.1 Chloroflexota bacterium
GGGGTGTGCCCGGCAGGGCGAGATGCTCGATCACTTCATCGAGTTGTTCGGGCCGTATCCGTTCGAAGTCTACGGCGCACTGGTGATGGACACCGAGTTCGGCGCGGCGCTCGAGAACCAGACCCTCTCCATCTTCGGCATGGACATGATCGATCTGGAGGACATGGAATTCACCGAGCTGGTCGTGGCGCACGAACTGGCACATCAATGGTACGGGGATAGCGTCAGCGTGGCGGACTGGGGCGACATCTGGCTGAACGAAGGCTTCGCCACTTATGCCGAGGGCTTGTGGCTGGAACACATCTATGGACGCCGGGGTATGGATGGATTCATCGAATCCATTTATGCGGAGGTAGCGGCAGCACCGGATTTCTATCCCCCGCCGGGGAACCCGGCCGCGAACGATCTTTTCAACGGCGGCGTGTACCTGCGCGGCGGCCTGACGCTTCACGCGCTGCGGCTTGAGATCGGCGATGCAGAGTTCTTCGACCTGCTGCGCGCCTACCACGACCGCTTCGAGGACGGGAATGCCGCGACCGAGGATTTCATCGGGTTGGCCGAGGAGATAAGCGGAGAGAAATTGGATGAGTTATTCGATGCGTGGTTGTATGAGACTCCGCTGCCGCCCATCCCCGAACTGGGATTGAGCGCGGAGTAATTCCCTGCTCTTCGCAGACACTCCTCCCTACTGGATTTCTTCCGCCGCGGGCAGCAGCACACAAAACGACGACCCCTTGCCTGCGTGCGATTCGACCCACACCCGTCCCTGGTGGCTGTCCACGATGGATTTGACGATCGCCAGGCCCAGACCCGTGCCCTGAATCCCCTCCGGAGCGTTGGAGGCCCGGAAGAATTTCTCGAACACCCGGCTTTGCTCATCCATCGGTATGCCGGGCCCGCTGTCCTGCACCTCGAAGACAACCTGGTTTTCCTGCATGGACATGCCCACCGAAATCCTGCCCTGATCCGGTGTGTATTTGATGGCATTGCCCACCAGGTTATCCAGCAGTTGCCGGATGCGCACCGGGTTGGCTCGCACGGGCTTCAACTCCTCGGCGATGTTCGATGTCAGGGCGATCTTCTTCTTTTTCGCCAGAGGTTCCAGCATATCCAGCGTGAATTTCAGCACCCCCTCCATCTGCACAACTTCGCGCCGCGTGTCGAACCCGGCCTCCAGCCGGCCGAGATCGAGCAGGTCGTTGATCAGGCTGGTGATGTGCTGGATGCTGCCCTGCAGTCGCTGCAGGAACTCCTGTTGCTGCTCATTGAGCGGCCCCCCGCGTTCGATCAATTGTGAATAACCCAGAATGGCCGTGAGCGGGGAACGCAGGTCGTGCGATACGGTATAGACAACGTCATTCTTCAGTCTTTCCAGTTCCTTGAGATAGGAGATATCCTGCATGGTCACGGCCGAACCGATCTTCGGGATGGGCGTGCATTGCGAGTTGAATACGCGTCCGTCGTCGAAGTTGATCTCGTGGTACTTCACCGGTCCTTCTGCGGCCCGGGCCAGGAGCGCCTTCAGATCTTCGTTGGGGATCTCCGCCTCCAGCGGCTTTCCAAGGACATCCCTCTTCCCCAACCCGAAGATCTCACGCACCGAGCGGTTGATCAGCAGGATGTTCGTCTTTTCATCCAGCACGATGACCCCGTCCTGGATGTTGCCGATGATCCCCTCCAGTTTGGTCCGTTCCGATTCCGAGATCTTGGCTTTTTCCGCCAGGGAGGCGGTGGTGCGCTTGACCTCCCGCCGCAGCCAGTCTCCCAGATGACGGGCACGCGTCAGCGCCTGCCGGACATAGCTGACCACGTCCTCCATCGTAAGCGGTGGGACGATGTAATTGCTCAACCCCTCGTTCAAGACGATCTTCGCCAGCCCGGGTCTATCCTGGTTGGCATACAGGAGGATGGGCATCGTCGGGAACCGCTCCAGCAGTTCGTGGGAAAGCACAACCCCCTCCTGTTTGGCGAACTTCTCGCCGATGATGACCAGCGCCGGAATGGCCTCCTGAACCGACTTGTTCAACCCCTCGCGGTCGTGAACCACGGCCACCTCATAACCGGCGGCGCGCAGGGCACGTTCCATCAGGCTAAGGATATCCGAGGCGTCCAGCGCCAGGAGGATCAGGTCATGTTTGGCCATGAAGGATCAGGATGGTTGTTTGGGATTCAACGCCTCAAGGGATTTTTCAGCCGCGGTCTCCAGGCGCTGCAGGGCGGCCTGCACGATTTCAAGCGCCTTGCGCTGATCGGCGTTGATCGCGCCGGGACCTCCGGTGATGACCAGGTTTAGTGGATAACTGGCCGCCTGCGCCTCATCGCGCACCGAGGTCCGCAGCGATTCGAGCAGGCT
>VGNF01000380.1 GCA_016866195.1 Chloroflexota bacterium
TCGCCGATCGTCATGGCCATCTTGGCACCCAACGGCCGAAGTACCACTCCATCCTTTCGAACATTGGTTGCCAATGCAACTGGCTTGCCTTGCTTGCGCCAGGTTTCAATTTCCTCTAACACTTCTCGCATGTTAACCTCGCTAATCTAAAATAACTCGTTTCAATAAACTTCCCGTTTCTTCGGAATTATACTGGCAATGGGTACCTGCCTTCAGCCATTGGGGATGGATATGCCAGGACGCCTCACCCGGAAATTTCGAGGAGCCGTGCCCGCGAACTTCCGGCGAGGGCGGTGATTCCATTTCAACATTGGCATGGGCAGGGGTGCGGTGGGAGTGGATCATTATTGTTTTTTGTCAGGGATGGGCTTATACTATAGCTCCTTCAGCAATCTCTCTTCAATTCCTGCCATCCATAACGACGAGCGTGACATCCCAGCGATCCGGACAACCGCACTTAAAAAGAGACCATGCAGCCCCTTGATGGCATTCGAATTTTGGATCTCTCACGCGCCATGGCAGGTCCGTTCTGCACGATGATGTTGGGGGATCTGGGCGCAGAAGTGATAAAAGTGGAACTTCCAGAATCGGGGGATGAGAGTCGAAGTTGGGGCCCTCCTTTTGTTGGCAAACCTTATGGGCCTTATCCGGGGGAATCGGCCTACTATATTTCCATCAATCGAAACAAACTTGGCATTACGGTCAACTTAAAAAGCCCGCAGGGACAGGACATCGTTCGACGCCTCGCCTCCATCTCTGACGTGGTGGTGGAAAACTATCGCACCGGCGTTTTGGACAAGATGGGCTTGGGTTACGAAGATCTGCATAAACTGAACCCGCGATTGGTCTACTGCTCGATCAGCGGCTACGGTCGAACCGGACCCCAGGCGGACCGCCCCGGCTACGACGCGATTCTCCAGGCTGAGGGTGGCATCATGAGCATCTCCGGCCCCGTCGAAGGTCCGCCTTCGAGAATCGGAATTTCAATGATAGACATTTCGACAGGCATGTTTTCCGCGACGGCGATTCTCGCCGCGTTGCGCGTCCGTGACCTGACGGGAGAGGGCCAACTAATAGACATGTCTCTGCTCGATTCGAATGCGGCGCTTCTGGCGAACATCGCGTCCAATTATCTGATCGGGGGGAAAGCCCCGCGGCGTTTTGGCAACGCCCACCCGAACCTCATTCCGTATGAAGCGTTCCAGGCCCGCGATCGCTGGTTCATGCTGGGAGTGGCGAACGACAGGCAATGGGGTTCAATGTGCCAAGTGATCGGCCATCCCGAATTGAAGGACGATCCGCGCTTTGTCACCAACAGCGATCGTCTCGCCCATCGCGAAGCGTTAACAAGAATCATCAGCGAGGCGTTCCTCAGGCGCGACGCGGAGGAATGGCTCAAGGAATTGGAAACGGCGGGAATTCCATGCGGCTCGATCAATACGATTCCAGAAGTTTTCAACAGCCCGCAAGCTGAAGCGCGCAACTTGTCATTGACGGTGAAACATGCCACTGCCGGAGAAATCAAGGTCCCAGGCTTTCCATACAAGTTCTCTCAGACTCCTGCGGAAGTTCATCTGCCTCCGCCCACGCTTGGCGAGCATAATGAAAAGGTGCTGACGGAGTTGTTGGGATATTCCACCGAGGATGTATCCCGCTTGCGTGAGCAAGGAGTGATTTAGAACAACGAAAAGGTATTCCACGTGTTGAAAACGTCACCGCGAGACCCGAAGGGAGCGAAGCAGCCCCCCTGGCACAGGGGAGATTGCTTGCCTGGCTTAGACCGCCAGGGCGGGCAGAAGAACGCCGCCCTCGCAACACTTGCGCCACACGCAAGCCGGTGACGCATAATGATTCGTACAGGAGACTTTCTGTGAAAGAATTTATTGCGGCTTGCATTCAAATTTCCATTACGCCCAATAATGTTCAGGCCAACATGGATAAGGGGATCGTCTGGCTCGAAAATGCCGTCAAGGAACACAAGGCCGAACTGGTCGCTTTTCCTGAAACGGTAACCACTGGCTACGATACCGGTCTTAGTGCGGAAGAGTTATGGGATTTGGTAGATGAAGTCCCGGGTGCGGCCACGCAAAAGATTCAAGATGCCGCGAAGAGGCTTGGCGTTTACGTGATCTGGCCGACGTATCGCCGCGGCGGAGAACGAGGGGTGGTCTATAACTCGGCTGTACTGATCGGGGCGCAAGGCGAGATCATTGGCATCTACGATAAAACCCACCCCGCGCCGTGGGAACGACGCGTCAACGGCGGCTGGGCGGAGATCGGCATGCGCGCGGATGTCTTTGATACACCGCTCGGCAAGATCGGAATGATCATTTGTTACGACGGCGAAAA
>VGNF01000381.1 GCA_016866195.1 Chloroflexota bacterium
CCCCGCTCCTTTTCCGAACGGCAATTCCAGCGGTGGGATTGTGTGTCCTCGGTCCACGTAGTAATGGCTGCAGATGCTTTTCGTCTTGCGATCATGGCTGATGATGTAGGTTGTGTCGGCTTTGAAAATTTCACGAATCTTGTCGCCCACCAAATTGTAGATTTCCTGGATATCCAATCTCGAGACCAGTCCCTCCTGCACGCGGTTGATGATGGCGAGTTCGGCTGCCCGCTGCCGTTCCGCCTCGAGCGCGCGGATCCGGATCAATGCAGCTGTAATATGTCTTGCCACGAACTCCAAAATACGAACATCCTCTTCCGTGTAGATGCCTCCATGGGGCGGGGTTTGTACCGCGACCACGCCGAGAACCAATCCCCCGCTTTTCAACGGAACTCCCAGCCAGTCCGCCGAATCCAGGTTGCCGATCTTCTTGACAGTGCCCTCCTTGACCATCTTGCGTACCCTGGCTTGGGAGGCATGCAGGGTCCTGCCCGTTTGAAGGACATGCATGGCCAGCCCTTTGCGGATCTTTTCGATTGGAATGGACTCCATTACCGGACGCAGGGATCCATGCGTATCCACCACGTAAGGGTAGCTGACTGTTTTCGTTTTTTCATCGTACATCTGAATGATGAAATTCTTGGCATACAGCATTTCCCCCACGATCCTGTGCAATTTGCGATAGAACGATTGCATGTCCTGCGTACCGCTGGCGGCATCCGCAATCTTGTACAGCGCCTGTTGGATTTTCAACTGGCGTTTCAGATCCTGTGTGGGAAACGCAGGTGCACGCGCTGAGGTTCGTTCTGGCACGACTTGCTTCGACCGGCCTGGAATATTTTCCCTGGCGGACCGACGTCCTCCACCTTTTATGATTCCGGAAATCGATTTCTTTGCCATGTTCGTTGCTCCTGAGGTCTCAGGCGGAGCCTGGATGAATCGTAAAACTGGATGCCCAGACTGCCCGGCAAGTGCACGCTACAAGATCGTTCAGGGAATCCTGTTGGATGGATGTTGAGACGGGCTGAAAATTCACCGGCACAAACCGCCAGACTGGATGGCTCATCGAAAACGAGAAGGAATTGCCTTCCAATTGTGCAATTGACCCTGCAGCTTAACCATTAAGCCTGCCCAGGATATCAAATTCCGAACCTGGACAAACCAATGAGCGGTATTCGATTTGGTAATTTTGGCTGCTTGGATCGTCTAGAACGACGCGATGGCGGTTTTCATATTGTCAAAAATCTCAATGTACATATCGAATCCGCTCGCGCTGAGCAGGGTCCGGGTCTCGGAGGAGACGTTGACCAGCTTCAGATGAGGGCTTTTGTAGGTGCCGGCGCTGATGCCCTTCTTCACCTCCTCCTCGCTGAGGTTGGAATCCGGATGAACGGCTCGAAGCTGCTTGTACAATTGATTCAAGGCGCGCAATCCCGCGCTGCTGACGAAGGGCGATTTGGCGAGATCCACCAGAATGTAGCGCGCCCCTTGATTGATCAGCTCTTCCGCCTTCGCTTGAAATTGATTCATGCTGGCGAAATCGAGGTTTCCGTCGACATGCATGACGACGATCGGAACGTTGGCCTGCTCGTTCGAAATTTTAATTTCCATGGCAGTCTCCTCTTTAGGTTGGTCAGCCAATTATACATAAGCAGAGGTGAATAGTTCAATACCGGGAAAGGACCGGTATCGAATCCACTTCATCTCATTGTTTTATAATGTACGAGCATTCGCTTAAAAACGAAACGGGCTGGAAAAGAAATTTCTAGGTTGCAGCGCATTAAAGCAAGCAAACCTGCTCAAGAAGTTCTGCCACCCCAGTGGTGGTAAGATTATGCGGTTCGGCATACCCCGAACCAATTCCAATAGTGCGAGGTCCCATGTTCGGATTTTTCAAACGCCGTGAAGAGGTGTTCAACAAGCTGATCATTGACCAGGCCTTCCTGACGCTGGAAAGCCTGAAATTACTGGCAAATTACTTCGATACACCGACCCTCGAGATCGCCGAGGCGCTGTCCCTGAAGGAAAAGGAAGCGGACGAAGTGCGCCGCATCCTGATCGACGAGTTGAACCGCAGCTTTGTCACACCCTTCGACCGCGAGGACATCTTTGCCCTATCGCGTTCCATCGACGATGTGGCGGATTACGCCGATTCGACGGTGGTGGAAATGAGCATCCTGAAAGTCAGGCCGACGCCGTACATGGTGCGGATTGCCTCGCTCCTGAAAGACGCTGGTTGGGAGATACACCAGGCAACCCTCCGCCTGCAAAAGAATCCCGGCGTGGCGATCGAACATGCCCAGCGCGCCAAAGCCCTGGAGAACCGCG
>VGNF01000382.1 GCA_016866195.1 Chloroflexota bacterium
TTTTTATGCCACGCTCGACTCCGCCTCTCCTTACGGCCTTTACGATATGGCTGGCAACGTCTGGCAATGGATCGGTGACGTCCAGCCGCAGGAAGGTTTCAGCGACCGCCTCATGCACGGCGGCTCGAAGGACACCTACGACATGGACTTGCGCATCTGGGTCCGCAACAGCGCTCCGCCGATGTACTACAGTCCCGGCGTGGGATTCCGGTGCGTGAGATAGTGCGCAGGTGGACAAGTACGCAAGTACACAGGTATACTTCCGGCCTGCCTGCCTCCAACCTGTTTACGTGTTTACTTGTTTACTTGTTTACTTGTTTACCAGGAGTTCGCCATGACCACCGCCGCCCAATCCCAAATTGGAAATCGCAAATCCAAAATCGCCCACTACTGGTCTCTCATCAAACCCCTCCAAAGCGGATTGCTCCTCGCTACCGGGCTTGCCGGATACATGAGCGCGCGCTGCCCGATCTTCAGCATGCCGACTCTGCTGGGGCTGGCTGCCAGCCTGTTCCTGGCCATTGCCGGCAGCACCGTGCTCAACATGTGGTGGGATCGAGACATCGACGCCCGCATGGGCCGCACGAAAAAGCGCCCGACCTCCTCGGGTTTGGTGAGCGATCGCGAGGCATTGCGGCTGGGTTTAATTCTTTCGGTGATCGGCGTCGGGTGGGCGGTCGCCATGGACGCCCTGTACGGGCTGATCGTCTTTGCCGGTCTCTTTTTCGACGTCGTGGTGTACAGCATGTGGTTGAAGCGCCGCACTGCCTGGAGCATTGTATGGGGAGGCATCTCCGGCGCCATGCCCATCCTGGCCGGCCGCGCCCTGGGACTCGGCTCCGTTGATTGGATCGGTCTCACGATGGCGCTTGGCATCCTGTTCTGGATTCCCACCCACACCCTGACCTTCAGCATGAAGTTCGAAAATGATTATGCCGCGGCCTGTGTGCCCACTTTCCCATCCACCTATGGATTGTCATTTACCAGAGCGACCATTGCCGTTTCCAGCGTGCTGGCGGCGCTGGCCATGGGGATCTCGGGATTCGGCATCGGCATGGCCTGGGGTTTTCTGCGTTTGCTCGCCGTGCTCTCCGCGGGGTTGCTCATGCTGGCGGTGGCGATCACCTTCCGGCCGTCCGAGCGCGTGAACTTCGGATTGTTCAAGTACGCCTCGGTATACATGCTCTCCGCGATGATCCTGGTCGTGATCGAAGTAATCTAACGATGGTACGTACAGTGGGTCCCGCTTAACACATGACCTGCCTGATATGAAAATGTCTCCCCTCGATCGGGTCCTGGGGCTTCTCACCGGCCTGCTTGCAGCCTATCAGGTTGCGGTCGGTATTGACGGTTTTTCGACCCTGCCGATCATTGCCTACACCATCGCCTTCGGAGTGCTGCTGGTGGCTGCCCTTCTGCTCATCATCCTCGGCTTCGATGTTCTGGATTCGCCCATCGTGGTCGTCGTCTCCACGATCATTCCCCTGAGCCTGTCGCTGGGACTGGTATGGCAGCATCTTGCCGCGTACCGGATCGCCTACCTTGCCTTTGCAATTCTTGGTTTTCTTGCAATCCTCATTACTCGTTCGTTCCCCATGCCCGGCAAATTCCCGACGATGGTGCTGGCTGTGGTACACGGCATCGCCGGACTGACCATTTTCCTTCTGCCGATCCTCCTTGCCCTACAGGGTGCGGTGAGGCCGGCCTTCTCCCTCGTCGGCATTGGCGGTGCGTTGATCGGCTTGGGCGGGTTGGCCCTCTCCTTTCTCAAGGCTGGAAAACCAATTCTGCCGAGGGGGACCATACTCAAAATCCTGCCCGGTTTGCTGCTGTTGATGACCGCCGCCTTCGTGGCGGGTTTTGCTCTAGCCGGAAAATGATCTGTGGAAAAGACATTCTTTATCCTCGGTTGCCTGCTGGCCGCGCTCTCGGTTGCGGCCGGGGCGTTCGGCGCCCACATCGCGACCCGCTTCATGACCGCGGAACAGATCGCCTGGCTGGAAAAAGCTGCACGGTATAACCTTTACCATGCGCTCGCCTTATTCCCGGTGGCCTGGGCTCTGACGCGTTGGGTGGGACAGGCCGGTTTGCTGAACACAGCCGGCTGGTGCTTCGTGGCCGGCATCCTGCTTTTCTCCGGCAGCCTGTACATCATGTCATTTAGCGGCTTGAGATTGGGGTGGGTCACGCCTATTGGAGGAGCCGCCTTCCTGCTGGGGTGGATCCTGCTCGCCACCGCTGCCTGGCGCAGTTAATTAATCGAACCGGTCGGCGTGGGAGGCGCGATCGGTAAT
>VGNF01000383.1 GCA_016866195.1 Chloroflexota bacterium
CCCCCAGATGTTCCTCAACGTGCGCCAGGCTGCGCTCCACCCACGACTGCAATGTCAGGTCCTCTCCCATGGTTGCGTGGCGGCTGACGCGCGACCATGCTTGAGGGGGCAGATCCTTCAGCGTAGTACACAAGCCATCCATGCCGGTTTGGATCTCCTGTAGAATGGTCTGAAGGGATTCCGCCGCATCGTAGTGTTCTGCCATCCAGGCATCCGCATCGAAGCTCTCAAAAAGGGGATTTTCCTCCTGCAGGGTCCGGCGCACCCTCACACCATACACCGCTCGGTCGACGTCGCGCACATGCGCCGCGATCTGATGCACGGTCCAATCCCCATCGGTTCGGTCCTGCGGCGATCGGTTTTTACAAACTGTGCAAAATTCGCGGGCGGATTGCTCCAGTTTCCTGATGAGATGCTCCCGATATTCGATCAACGCTTCCATGCCTCCTCCTTGAGGAAAAACGGAACATACCATGGTGTCCATTCCACTCACTACCCACCCAATTTTGCCATACTTTCATTTGCTGTCCCTTTCATTGGGCTATAATCCCGCCATGTCTGATTTCAAATTCTTTCATCCGGTCGAGATCCGTTACGGGGACCTGGATCCGCAGGGACATGTGAACAACGCCAAACACCTGACGTATTTCGAGCAGGCGCGCATTCACTACCTGATGCATCTGGACCTGTTCAGCCGCGCCAGCTCCTTCATGGAGGTGGGGGTGATCATTGCCGACATTCACATCACCTTTCATTCCCCCATTCAATACAGGGATCCCATCAAAGTCGGCGTGCGCACTTCCCGTATCGGGGGCAAATCACTGACGACCGACCAGTGTGTGATGCACGCGGAAACCGGCGAAATTCTGGCCTCCGGAACGGTGGTGCTGGTCGCGTACGATTATCTGGCAGCAAAGTCCATGACGGTGCCGGACGAGTGGCGGAGGAAGATCAGCAACTATGAAGGGCTTTGAGAACCAGTCCCTGCCTTGAATCTCTCCTCACGCCCGAAGTTTGACGGTCAACGCGTCAGGTAAAAAATCCCTCCATCTGCACATCCAAGAAACACAGTCTCCACCGCAATGAATCCATGACACAAGATTCGATCGACGCCAAGATCGGCTCATACGCGCCGGATTTCCGCCTGCGCGCCACGAACGGCGGCGAGCTCGCCCTTTCGGATTACCGCGGGCGTGCAAACGTGGTGCTCTTCTTCATCCGCGAATACACTTGAATGCAGTGCCGCTCGCATGTCGCCCAGTTGGGCAGACTGCACGAACAATTCAAGGCGGCGGGAGCAGAGATCCTCGTGATCCTCGGGCATAACCTGGAGTACGCGCGACGCTACGCCGAGAATCTCCACCTGCCCTTCCCGATCCTCTCGGACCCGGACCGTTCGGTGTATCTCCTTTACGAACTCGAGAAATATTTCCTGCTCTTTCAGCGGACGGCTTCGCTGGTCATCGACCGCGACGGAATTGTCCGTTACCTCAAGCGCACCACGCTGCCGAACGTCTGGCTGCAGGAAAGCCGCGAGCTGTTTGGCTTCGTGGACAGCCTGTACGAGACACAACGATCATGAGGGATGGTAACCGGCGAGAAGTCGATCGTAGCCGCCCGTGTTCATTTCCCATATCGTCCGCAAGCGGTCCAATGACCATAGATCCCCCCGGATAATGATCCTTAATTTTTCGTAGTATCGCGCCAGGTCCGGGTCGGCGATGCGGTTCTCATTTGACCTCAGGGATTCCACATACCCCTCGACCGGCTCGCGCTCGTAATGTCCCACGCGCCAATCCTCCAGACGGGCGGGCAAACGAGCCAGAAAAGGATCTCCAAGAGCGAGCGTATCCAGCACGTACACGTTTGGACCTGCGTAAAATCCAAGCATTCCCACCGCCCTTTCTTCAACCATAGGAACCTGCCTCTCCCGCAGCCGCCTCCCTTGCTCCACCCAAACATGGTCTGGTAGATCCAGCTCATGGGTCAGCATGAACAGGCCGGTGGATTCGTAATAGAACTGCCTCTCATCCCAAATACCGGTCTCCGCCGCCGGGATGGCGGATTCACTTTCGGGGACCGATCCAAAATACGTGATCGGGGAGGAGGGGGAGATCCATCCGCTGAGCAGTATCACCGCCGCGAAGGCACCTTTCTGCGGGGCCGGCAGGCGTTTGACAAACGATAGCAATCCCACGAGGCTGAAGATCAGAGGCGCGGAGAAGAAACGCCCGCTCATGAAATCCCCGCCGATGTACAGCACATACAGGAGATACAATACCAAGCCTGATTTT
>VGNF01000384.1 GCA_016866195.1 Chloroflexota bacterium
AAAAGGAAGCAGTCCAGACCTGCACCTGAGCCCAGGTCGAGAACGGTCTGACCGGGTTGCAGTGAGGCGAGTGTAATCGGGTCACCGCATCCGTAGCTGATGGCGGATTCACCTTCGGGAAGGGTGGCAAGCAACTCCTCAGGGTAGAGATTGCTGTTAGAGCAGGAGCAGGAATCGGCCACGTCCTGAGCCGTAGGTAGGGGTCCGCAGCATGAGGCGTTACCCTTCGATTGCTTCGCACTCAAGCTGGCACTCTTTATTCGTTCTGCATAATGCTCGCGGACGGCGTCATGTATGGGGGACTCCCCAAGTATTGGGGTGGGGGATTGAGTCATTTTGTTCTCCTTATTTAGTCGTCATCACGAGGGTTCGTTGCGAAGCAATCTCCGCGAAGGTGGAGGGGGTTGCTTCGCTCGGTCTCCATATGTCCGAAGTGCACGGACTACTCGACCTTTGCTCGCGATGGCAAAATGTGATCAAGTACAGACGGGTTCTTTTTTACCTGTGAGCGCGGCGCGCATCAATGCTGCAGCGCAGCCGACTCCACTCTCGACGCGGATGGCATCGACCGGGCAGTTCAATTGGCACGCGCCGCATTCCATGCATGCCTGCGCAGCGATCAGATACGCAAGGCGTTCTTTCATCTCGAACGCGGCGTGCGGACAAACGTCCGCGCACACGCCGCACCCGATGCACAGCGAGGGATCGTACTGAAGTGTGGTGGTTGTATAGGAGTTGAACATGGTTGCCTCACTTTGGAACGAATATCAGCGCAATGTTGAGCGCGATGCCGATTCCAAACATCCACGCCATGGCTGGGACGTATGCGAAGATTTCTTTCCGGACTCCCGTGCGTGAGGTGAAGGTGGTCGAGCCGGTGAAGTTCAGCGTGAGGTAGGCAGTGAGGGGTGGGATGAGCAAGGCGTACACCAACGCCCACGCGCTTCGCAGCCACAGCGCCGATTCGGGAGTCTTGGTAAAAGCCAAAACCGCAAACGGGACCGCGACGATTCCGCCCAGGATGACTCCTTTTACGCTGAAATCGTGTGAGGGAATCCACGGCAGGAGAATGGGGAATAGAATCGTCCCCGCTAAAATGGCGGCGACCGCTCCTTTCGAGCCGATGAGAATCAGGATCAAGAGTGGGATCAGCACCGCGACCAATTCAACGGGAATGAGCGTGATCCGGTCCTTGAGCGTGAAGCGTACGCGGCGCATTTCGGGAGTCGCCTTACGCGTCTTGAGATACTCAGGCAGATCCTCCGCGCGCACGGGTCCATACTCGACCTTGAAGTGGGCGCGCTTTTTGATCTCGTGGGCCGCCACGCCGGACGCGCCCAATTGCGGAAGAATCAAGACGCGATGAGTGACCACTTCGTTCAAACGCGTCGCCTCGATCCGCATGACCAGTTCGTCCGTGCCGAACGTCCCTTTGCCCGCCGCGCACCAGACGTTGATTCCCTGCGTGTCGAGAACGAGGATGTAGCTATCCGCGCCTTTCAGCGACGAACGCAGCGCGTCGAAACTGAGCGTGTAATTGGCGGTGACGAAGACGGGCGATTCGGGAGTTGGGTTTCCCAGCGAATACAAGCCCGGTTCGATGAGGTGTCCCATGCGGTTGACTGCCCAGCGCGCCAGGAAATGGTCCCAACGATTTGCCAGGGTGATTTCACTGTTGGTGGTCATGATATTTGTAGCGTGGGACATTCGACCTCCTTTCTCAAATAGACAATTATCTATATATTTGGGTAAAAAAGGTGGGATTCCTAATGAATTGGGAATCCCACTAAACTTCAACTGATTTCTTAACTGCTTCGGTCGTCTCGGTTTCGGGTGCAAAGCGGATCATCAATTGCCCGCAGCATGAGGCTACGCGATTCTGGTTCAGCGAATAAAACGTCTGCTTGCCCTCCTCGCGCATATGGACCAGGTCCGCTTCGCGAAGGATGGCGAGGTGATGGGAGACGGTCGGCTGGGTTACTTTGAGTTTCTCCACGATCTCATTGACCGAGAGCCAGCGGCAGCACACCAGGTTCATGATCTTCTGGCGGGTCTCATCGGCAAGAGCTTTGGCAAAAAGGACGGGATCGGCTTTCATAGACGATTATCTATTCGTTATTATATCGAAGTTTGTCTATATGTCAAGGGGGAAATTTTGCAGTGTTTGTAACATAGGCGGTTGGTGAAATTTAGAAATTCGCTACGCAAAGGCCATGCCAGGCGGTTGTCAGGCTAGGGCGTGCATGTTCCGGCCAGCAGCAGTCCGCTGTGCATGCCCGGCCAGGA
>VGNF01000385.1 GCA_016866195.1 Chloroflexota bacterium
GGGGGCAAAATAGTATCCTTGAAAAAACTGCACCCCGGAGTTGGAAAGCCAGGCGTATTCCCCGGCTCTCTCGACTCCCTCCGCCACCAGATCGATCGATAGTTTCTCGCACATCCGGCGAATTCCGGAGAATATGCTTTGCTTAACCGAATCCTGGTCGATGTTCGAGATCAAATGGCGATCGAGTTTGATGAAATTGGGCTGGTACTCGAGCAGCAGCTTGAGACCCGAATACCCCATGCCAAAATCATCGATGGCTGTCATGAACCCGAATTCCTGCAGCAGTTTGATATTCCTGACCAGGGTCTTGCTGTCGGTCAGGCTTTCCGATTCGGTGATTTCAAAAATAATGTTCTGCACCGGGAATCCGATGTTCAGGGAGGCCTTGAAGGTGGCTGTGATATTCAAGTCCACCTGAAACAATCCCCGCGCCGACAAATTAATGTTCAACCGATTGGGCACATGCAAGCGGCGGGCCATCTCAATCGCCTTCCATCGGCTGATCTCGTCAAAGCTGGATATATTTTCCGAGGAGACGCGGTTGAGAACCGAAGCGGCCGGCTCTCCTCGCGGTCCTCGAATCAGGGCTTCAAATGAGTCGATCCCGCGTGTGCGGTAATTAAAGATCGGCTGAAAGGCAAAACTGAACTCAAAATCGATATCCCCTTTCGACTGAAAGGGGTGTCGCCGACAGTCTTTATTCGATCCGCTACGATGATGCATCCGATTCCTCCTGCTCGACGCAAGACTCCCAGTGCAATGCAACCCGCCGGACGGTTGATTGTCTGACTTTCCAAGCCGTTACCGTTCAATCATATTTGTTGCCAAACCCCGCCCCTATCCTAGAAAGTGGGCAAATGCAGGTGGTTAAAATGACCATCCAGGCCGCTGACGAGGATCAGTCCGCGGCTCGCGACCGAGAAAATCCACCTCTGTGTCTCAGCCTCAAGGCGCGGTTTGTGAATTCGTCTCGCTCGCAATCACGCCATCCCCATAGTGAAATTTGTTGATGCTCCGCCCCGGTTCGGTAACATACCAATATCATCAGTAAAGTGGGTATTACTCAAGTAAATTGCTAATCCAGCAATATGGCTTTTTGTACAGCGATGAGAAGAATTAAAAAGGGAATTCCTGTCCTTTTGGAAGGCTTAACTTTTTCTTAGGCCATCATTCCAATCGCGCAATTGCTGGCCAGGACTGCGAAAACCGAAGAAGTGATCCTGCAAGTGCCAATCACGCCAGCCCGGGATTTCCTTCTTCAATTGTTCATCATAGGTTTTCGACCTCGAGATTGGCCTCACTGCTTCTTGCATAGACCTCTAAACGGGATTGGGCCGAAACGAGGTTGGAAATCGTAACTTCAGTTTAGCTATTCATGCAGCACGCTGTAATTCACTGAGCCGCGGCCACGAACGAAGTAGGAGGGAAAGAGAAATCAGGCTCAGTCAACCTTTTCTCAAGAACAACAAAAATCCGAACAGCCGCAGCCCGGCAGTCAACCACAACGCGCCACCGAGTCCGATGTATCCAGCCAGCCATGTTCCCAGCAATGGCGCGAAGATCATGGCCAGGTATTGCATGGATTGGGAAATGGATACAAAAGTGGCACTGTAGTCCATCGGGACCGTCTTCATCAGCTCATCGAAAAAGACAAGGTCAAGTCCGCCCTGGAAGAAACCCGCCAGGCCTGCGTAAAATATGATCCACTCGATGTGCGGCGTTGCAGCGCTCAAAGCCGGGTAGAAAGCCATCCCCAAGGTCGTCGCCAATAGGACAAACCTCCCGCCTCGCTTTAGTGAGATGCGCGGCCAAAGCAAATATCCGGCCAGCATGACCAGGTTCATGGCCATGTTGACCGTGCCGATCTGCCCATCCGTGGCGCGGACCTCTCGCACGAGGAACAACGGCATGATCGGCGCGCCAAGGGTGACTGCGGAAAAGTATACAAATCGTTTCAAGGAAAAGGTCAGGAATGCGGGATTCGATTTCAACAATTCGAATGCGTTGCGAATCCCCCTTTCAGACGAACCGCGCTTCACGACCGGGGGCGGTAGTTGATCCGCCAGTTTGATCTTGCTCGAAAAATAATAGCTGACCAATCCTCCTGCGGACAAAACCAGGAACATCAGTCCGTAATTTTCGGGGAAGACGATGCGGTCGATCAGGCGGGTGACAATAAAGGTTCCGATCACGCCGGTTAATCCAAAGATCATCCAGCGGCGACTCAGGAGAGCATACCGTCCCGTGGGACCGGCTACACCGTTCATAACCACCGAAAATGCAA
>VGNF01000386.1 GCA_016866195.1 Chloroflexota bacterium
GGGGGTTGCTGTAAAATCGTGCTGCCTCGCGGGTCCCATCCAACAGCGAAAGATAATAGTTTATGATGAATCCAAATTCAACCAGCCCAGACAGCAGGATGATGATGACCGGAAGGGCGATCGCGATCTCCACCATGCTCTGTCCCTTGGATTTTCGGACGGTTCGAGCATGGGGAATATGGAGCTTTCTGAGAGAAGTCAACAACAATCCAATATTCAGCATAATAATCCGCGTAGTAATCCAGGTAACATGATCTCATCCATCCTCGGGGATGTTTCAGGATGGGTACAGGGGGTGAATCCGCCGATTGATATGATCCACTCACTACAATTATAAGACAGAACTGGGGAGATGACTCAACTGTTAGCCCTCTGTAAGGCTACCAAAATTGAAAGGTTTCCCTTGGTACTTCCCTCATTGGCTCAGGCGGACTTCGGGCATGCGAAAAGTGTCGAAATTATGCTCGTCCTTGTAAAAGATGCGGACGACATCCATCCCCTTGACCTCAATCGTATAGCCAACGATCTGGCTGGCGAATCCGTCATCGTTATCCATCCCGTTCAATTGGATGTGGGCCGAAGGAGCCAGGATGGTTCCCTTGAATTCTGAGGCATAGTTTCCGTTCAGAGTCAGGGTTTTCTTGTTGCCCATCGGCATGTAGATCAGCAGGCCGCTGTAGGAGATGCCCTCGCTGATGGGGGCTGTCAATTTAATGGTGGCCGAACCGCTGAATCGAATGTTATCGTGTTTCACTACAAAGGTCACTCCATCCCCCTCGAGCGAAGTCCCGCCGTCGACGATGAAATCGCCGCCGATGCAGTACACCCCGGATTCCAGTCGCGAAACACCTTCCGGGGGGAAATCGCCATCCCAATTTCCGGGGGTCATGGCGCTGCCGTCAATCCCGATCACCTCGGCGTTCGTACTGCCGCAACCGACCTTGGGCATTTGATAGGGCGGAGGATAGCTCATGGGCACAGCCCCGGTTTGAGGCGGGAAGGGGGTATGCAGTTTTGGTTTTTGGATGGTAGCTCCTCCGACGATCGTAAAAGGCAGGTTCTCATCCATGCGGACGCTTCCGCTGCCGAATTGAACATACGCGCAGGTGGGATTGTTCGAATTGATGAACAACCCGCCGCCTTGCAGCCAGAGTGTCGCCTCTTCGGAAATGACAAAACCCTCTCTCTTTTCGCAGCGGCTGTTCGGTGCCAGGCTGACCAGCGCGTAGCCTTCGAACATTTCTCCATACATGGCGGGTTGGGTTTGGGAGACCGCCTGTGTGGAGACTCGCAGGGAGGGCACACCGACGAGCGGTCCAAAAAATGTATCGAGGTGGGAGGTAATGATCACCTGAATATATTCAGGATTGTCGGAATATGGACCATCGATGGGCGGGGTATTCAATTCCACTGTGTTGGAAATCCCATCGTTGTTGTATCCATTGGTGTCCGCGCTGGCGAGGGCTGCGGCGCGCCAATTCCCGCCTTCGATCCGCTTGAGCGCGCCGGCGAGCGCGGCGGCGTCGGCAGCAGCTTGAAGATTTCGGCGTTCGAGGTAGGCGCGCCCGCCATCGATTGCCAGCGCCGAGACGCCGAACAGGCCGATGATGGCGAAGACGATCAGGATCAATGCCTGACCCCTTTCCGAATTTCGATACGGCTGGAAGAGTTTCGAGTGTTTGATCATTGGCAGGCTGGTTGCAGGATTACATTTGTCGCTTCAGCGGTCAGAGGAATGAATCTCGAACCGATCACCTGTTCTGCAAATGGCATCAGCATCGGATAGTTGAATGAGGCATTCACGGTGATGGTGTGGATGAATCCATCGGTGCTGCCCTGGCATTCCTCGCCCGGTGTGAGGATGTCAATTTGAACCACTTCCTCGTTGTTCAATTTCACCGGAAAAAAGAACAGCGCCTCGGTATCGTTGGGGGCGATGTTGCGTGCCCGGCTTTCGATCTCGACTTTGTTGGCGGGGTTGAAGGAACCATATAACGCACCTTCCTGCGCAGCGTCGCGCAGAATCAGGAAGGAATACAAAGCCATGCCAAAATCGATCGTGCCCAGCAGCAACAATAACATGATCGGAAAACTGATCGCCAGTTCGACCAGACTTTGACCACTTTGCGAACGGGAGGGCTGGCGATTCGAGGATGTCTTGTGCATCGGGAAAGCAGATCACTTCCTTGAATCGATCGGGTAGTCCTCACACCCCGGTGTACCGAGATAGATGATGATTCGCTCGGTTCCATCTGCGATGGTGTATTCCTGGTG
>VGNF01000387.1 GCA_016866195.1 Chloroflexota bacterium
GGGGGCATCCTTCCAGCCCACATTCTGCGGCCAATATTCGATGCCGAAGGGACGATTGACAACGCCGACTGGCTTCGAAATCCCTCCGTGGGCTGCGGTCCGTTCACCTTTGCCGAGTGGGAATCAGGCAGCTATGCCCGATTCACACGCAATGAGAACTACTGGGGAACGCCTGCGAAACTGGACGAGGTATTCATTCGTTTCGTGCCTGATGACGCCTCGCAAGTGGCCGCCCTGAAGGCCGGTGACGCTGATCTTGGTACGTTCATCGCGTATTCGGACGTTCCCGGGTTGAAGGAAGCCGGCCTGAACATCATGATTGAACCGAATGGCTACAGTGAATGGATGTTCTTCATGGTGAATGAGGAAAAAGGACATCCGGCATTGCTGGATGTGAATGTTCGAAAAGCGATCGCCTTGGCCATCGACCGGGAAGGCATCAACCGCGACCTGCTCTTGGGGCTGACCAATGTGCCGGCAAGTTTCTGGGATGCGCTTCCGTATTACAACAATCCGCCCCTCGAGAATTACCCTTATGACCCGGAGCAATCCAAGACTCTCCTGGATGAGGCAGGGTGGGTGGACGCCAATGGCGATGGCGTGCGTGAGAAGGAGGGTGTGGATCTGGAGCTCGATCATGCAACGACCATCCGCGAGATCCGGCAGGATGCCCAGGCAGTCATGCAACAGCAACTGGCAGAAGTCGGGATCAAACTCAATATTTTCCCTGTGGATGATACGCTGTACTTTGCCAGTTACGCGGATAACGGCCCGGCAGCCCGGGGCGAGTATGACATCCAGGAATGGTCGGATGGCCCGCTCTTCCCCGATCCCGATTTGTATTACTGGCTGTGCGATCAGATTCCGACCGATGAAAATCCGACCGGCGAGAACTGGTTCTACATTTGCGATAACGAACTGGACGGGTTGATCAAACTGCAATCTACACAAGTGGATGCGGTAGAACGACAAAAGACGATTTCGCAAATCAACCAGTTGTTCTACGACCAGGTCTATATCATCGGCTTGTGGCAGGATCCGGACGTTTACGCCGTGAGCACTCGTCTCAAGAACGTCAAGTTCTCCGGTGTGACCATGTTCTTCAATATCGCCGAATGGGATGTTGAATAATCAGCTGTAACTTTCAAGTCAGGTGGGCCGGAAATCCCGGCCCACCTGCGCAATGATTACAGGCTTTGAATGGGTCGATACATAATCCGGCGCTGTCTGCAGGGCATCCCCCTGTTATTCTTCATCAGCCTGATTCTGTTCTTTCTGATGATGAATGTCGGGGATCCGGTGGCGACCATGGGCGGTCGGCGATTGACCCGCGCTTCCGATTATGAAAGGCTGCGACGCCAGCTGGGTCTGGACAAACCGATCTATGTGCAGTACCTGTACTGGCTGGCAGGCAACGATTGGACCAAAATCGACCTGGACGGAGATGGCAGTGCTGAGGCGCAGGGAATTCGTCACGGAGTACTACGCGGCGATTTTGGCACTTCCTTACTTAACCGCAGACCCGTATTGGACGTCATTGGTGAACGCCTGCCCAACACAAAAATCCTGATGGTGGCATCAGAAATCGTTATCATCCTGGGGGCCTTGTTGATCGGGGTATATTCGGCCTTACGCCAATACTCGTTCATGGATAACATGATCACCGCGCTATTGTTCATTGGTTATTCCATGCCGATTTTCTTCATCGCGCTCATTTCGATGTACATCTTTGCCGTGCTCTTCAAGCGATGGGGATTGCCGTATCTTCCCACAGTGGGGATGTTCGATCCGCAGGTGGGCCGGACCACCGGCCAGCTTCTCTGGCACATGGTGCTGCCGGTGATGAGCATCTCGATCATAAGCTTCGCAGCCTACAGCCGATACATCCGCAGTACCATGCTGGAGGTCATGGGGCAGGATTACATCCGAACCGCCAGGTCGAAAGGCTTGCCGCGCCGCGAGGTGGTCTTCATTCATGCCCTCAAGAATGCCTCACTGCCGATTGTGACTGTGGTGGGGTTGGACCTTCCGCTATTGCTTGGAGGCGCAGTGGTGACCGAGCGCATTTTTGCCTGGCCAGGCATGGGTCGGCTTTTCCTTGATCATGTTGATCGCGTCGATGTTCCCGTGATCATGGGCATTTTAATGCTGGTCGCTGTGGCTGTCGTAATTTTTCAGATTCTTACCGATCTCGTATACGCCTGGCTCGATCCACGTATTCGGTACGAAAAATAGACCTCATGGATTCAGCTTCACAA
>VGNF01000388.1 GCA_016866195.1 Chloroflexota bacterium
AAAATCTGGGTGTATCCTCCTCGATGTTGTCGTACACAAGATGTCGATATGTTCGAATTAGATAATCCCGCACCTCGATGCGTTTCCAAAGGTGATTCGTAAATACTTCCAATTGGAGGGAGAAATCCAGCAAATTATGTTCGAGGCAATAGGTGCGGAACTGGGTGGCACATTCCTGCGCATCTGTATAGACACGCCTTCGGGAAGGATCGCCAAACCAGGCGGCATTCAACCTCGAGCCTATCTCAGTGTGCGGGAAACCGACAACGGCAGCCTTATTTAAATTATCAAGGATCTGTGAGTACAGGCGGTTTCGGTCCATGGTGATCGTTTCAAAATAGCCCTTATCCAGAAGCGGCCGAACCAGGAAGGCCATGTAATACTGGGCGGTTTCCAGGGTGAGAAATACTGGAGGGAGTCCTGGATTTCCAAATCCCGCACTTTCGGCAGCCATTGGCCAGAAGAGGTCGCACATTCGCCGGGCCAGACCTCCGATCGTGACGGTGGTCACTTCGCCGCCGGCAATCCGCTCTGGAGCGGTAAGAAGCTCCCAATAGGGGTCCTGCAAAGTCCGCTGCGGCGAGAGCATCAGGATCGAATCCGCAGGCACACCTTGAACGAGGAGATAACGCAGCCGTTCCACTCCGGCGGTGGTCTTGCCGGTTCCCGCCAGACCCCTGACGAATATCTTGGCATTCAAAGGAGCTTCGGCAATCTGTCGTTGAAGTGGGGAAAGGGTCGGCACGGGTACGAGGGTACAGGATGGATATTGATTTGTCAATAAGAGAATGCGGTGCACATACGCTTGTTGTTCACATTCTGGATTTCTAGTATAGTAGGTTCATAACCACCTGATTGCGCAGGTGAGTCCCATCTCAATCATAGAGGAGATAAAGACATGCCCACAACCTTGAAGTCCACAACCAAAGCCGGCGTCGCTGGAAAATCCAGCGCGGGGACCTATGTGAGGTTCTCAGACAAACTGACGGGTTCGATCAACGATATCTCCAGGATCATCGAACAGCACAAGGGAATGATCGATTCGATTCAGGAAATCGCGCTCGAGTTGACCAGCTCGATCGGCTCACTCCACACCCTTACGGTGAAATATGCCCGGATTGCGAACCAGATCCTGGATGTGTTGCTGCCCATCCTGAAGAACCTTCCGGTTGTTCCCCGGAATGTGATGCAGCTGCTTACCAACCTCGAGGCAGTGACCCAGAGGATCAATGATAACGAAAAATCGACCTTGAAAACGATTACGGATGTACAGGCCGGGCTGCGAACCGGTGACGTCAGCCGAATCAAAGGTCATGCAGGTCAACTCCAATCCGTGACAAGGACGTTGACTGCAATTCTCCCCAAGTAGGATCTCTTTTCAGGGAGAGTTCAAGGGCAACAAATAGTACTTTAAGATGAATGGATAGGGTTTTTGCCTTACTGATTTACCTTCCAAAATTGGTTGACAGCCTCAATTGGCGCATGTATAATTCGCACGCTTCTGCCCCGGAGCTTGATCCCGGGGCGGTTGCCTGTATTCGACCCGGCTTCCCCGCACTTCGGCGACGAGTGCAAGTCTTCCGCAGGGCGTGCGGCGAAGAGAATGACTGGAGATTGAAAATGAGATATGCGATCGTGGAAAGCGGCGGCAAGCAGTATCGCGCCGTCGAGGGATCCATCGTCGAGGTGGATCGGCTGGCTCGCGAGATCGGCAAGAAAGTTGACCTGGAACATGTCCTTTTCATGGGGGACGGGGATGAGGTCCATGTGGGGGCGCCGCTGGTCAGCGGCGTGAAAGTCACCGCCACGGTTTTGGAACACGTGCGCGGACCCAAGGTCCTATCCTTTCGTTACCGCCCAAAGAAGCGCATCCGCACCAAGTCCGGCCATCGTCAGGAGTATACGCGTTTGATGATCGAATTTATTGGACGACCAGGCGAAGATCGAAAAGTTGAGCGGTCTTCGGAGAAGAAAGAACCGCCTACTCCCAAGAAGGAAAGATCGACGGAAGTTTCCAAAACGACTGCGGAGAAGACGTCCGAGATCAAAACAGGCAGGAAGCCGGCTTCCCGCTCCGTACCCAAGAAATCCGATGCGAAGAAGAAATAGAGGAAACCATGGCTCATAAAAAAGGCGGCGGTTCAAGCCGTAACGGGCGCGACAGCAATTCCCAGCGCCTGGGTGTCAAGCGATACGCCGGACAGTTTGTGCTTTCCGGAAATATCCTGGTGCGTCAGCGCGGAACCCGGGG
>VGNF01000389.1 GCA_016866195.1 Chloroflexota bacterium
TTTTTCGGGTTCGGCAGGCGATCGCCAGTGCGATCGATTACGAGACCTTGCATAAGGATGTGATGCGCGGCTCTGTCGGCGATTCGACCAACCCCTTCGCCTACGGTTGGTACAAATGCGACCTGCCGCGTGCCTTTCCGTATGACGTCGAGAAAGCGGACCAATTGCTGGAGGAGGCCGGCTGGGTCATGGGCAATGACGGAATCCGTGTGGCTAAAGGAGCGATGTACGCCGAGGACGGGACACGGCTCTCCCTCGAATTACAGGGGTACACGGCATTCGATCCCCTGCAACTCACCGAGGAATTCATCGTCCCCAACCTCAAGGCCATCGGGATCGAAGCGCGCATTCAAAACTACGATTTCTCGATCATCTTCGGCACTTACGAGGACAATTCCCCGCGCATGGTCGGCGACTTCGATATGCTGATCTTCGACCGCGGCTTTACCACCGAGCCTCAGTCCTATAATTACGACTCCTATCATTCCTCGAACATTCCGACAGAGGAACATCCCACCGGCGGGAACATCTACCGCTGGGTGAATCCCAAGGTGGATGCGGCGCTCGAGAGAGCGGGCAGCAGCTTCGATCTGCAAACCCGCAAGGATGCGTATTGTGAGATCGGTCAGGCAGTCCTGGACGATCTGCCGCAGGTGTACATCTATCTCTTCCAGGATAACTACGGTGTGGCGGACAACCTCGAGGGTTACAACCTAAGCACCTGGGGCTCCATGAGCTGGGGTGCGCAAAACTGGAAATACAAGCAGTAAATCGATCCGGAGCCGGGGTGACCCGGCTCCTTTCTTCCATAAAGAATTCGAATGCCATATCCCTGGTATCACAAGACCACGATCTATCAAATCTACCCGCGTTCGTTTTATGATTCCAATGCCGACGGTATTGGCGATTTGCGGGGAATCATTCAAAAGCTGGATTACCTCAACCGACTCGGGATTGAAACGATCTGGATTTCGCCTTTTTTCTCCTCCCCTCAAAGGGACTTTGGATACGACATCTCTGATTATCTTTCCGTATCGGAAGAGTATGGCACCCCCGGCGACCTGAAGGAATTGATCGATGAAGCGCACCAAAGAGGAATGAAAATCGTTCTCGATCTGGTCATGAACCATACCTCGGATCAACATCCATGGTTCAAGGAATCGCGAACCTCGAGGGACAATCCAAAGGCGGATTGGTACCTGTGGCGGGATAAGCCGAATAACTGGCAGAGCATGACCGGAGGGAGCGGCTGGCATTACGCCCCCGAACGGGATCAATACTATTGGGCAAGTTTTTTAGGATTTCAACCGGATCTCAATTACAGGAATCCGCAGGTGAAGCAGACCATGCTGGATATTGCCCGTCACTGGCTCGGCATGGGGGTAGATGGATTCCGGCTGGATATTTTCAACGTCATCTACAAGGATGCAGGGTACAGAGACAATCCCTTCTCGCTCAAAATTGCACCCGCGGAGAACGACCCATCAGGGTATTTTCAGGAAATGAAATACAACCTCAACCAGCCGCAGAGCATACGGTTCGCAAAAGAACTACGCAGCCTTTGCGATGAATTCGGCGAAAGAATGCTGCTGGGTGAGATCGGTGGAAAACAGGACTTGCTCAGAATATATATGGGAGAACAGGCGAATAACGGGTTGGGTCTGGTCTTTGATTTTGGCATGCTCAGATTCAAGTTCACCGCGGAATATTTCCGCAAACTTTTGGAAGATATCGAATTTCAATTCCCACCCCCCTTTATGCCGGTGTATGTCTTCAGCAACCACGATCGGCGCAGGAGCATGGACCGGCTCGGTGGAGACTTGCGCAAGGCGAAGCTGCTGCATATGCTGCAACTCACTGTTCGCGGCGTTCCATGCATATACTACGGCGAAGAAATCGGCATGACGAACCTGCGGCTGCCCTTCCGGTCCGCGCTCGATCCCATTCCACACAAGTTCAAATTCATTCCACGATTTGTATTCGACCGAATGGGAACGACGATCAACCGGGATGAGGTGCGCACCCCGATGCAGTGGGACGAGAGGCACCATGCAGGTTTTTCAAAAGCCGAACGGACGTGGCTTCCCATTCACCCTAATTACAGGGAGGTCAATGTAGAAAAGGAAAGCGTTCAGGCAGGATCCCTGCTGAATACGATCCGCGCCTTACTCAAGATCCGCAGCTCAGAAAGAGTGTTGAGGGAGGGTTCTTTATGCCTCAAAA
>VGNF01000390.1 GCA_016866195.1 Chloroflexota bacterium
GACGGCAGACCGATCAATGCGGGCTCCATTCTCGCGGCCCAAGCCGAAGGACATGCGATTGTCACGATCGAAGCGCTCGGGGAACATCCGGACCAGGGGTGGAAGAAAACGGATGGTCTGCACCCCTTGCAAAAAGCCTTTGTAGAACTGGGCGCGATCCAATGTGGTTACTGCACACCTGCGCAGATCCTTGCGGCAAAATCCCTGCTCGAGAAAAACCTCAATCCATCCGAGGAAGAAGTTCGCGAAGCCCTCTCTGGCGTATTGTGCCGCTGCACAGGTTACCTGAAACCGGTTCAAGCCGTCATACGGGCAGCTCAAGAAATGAGAGGAGATGCCCCCGTTCCGCTCGATTCGATCCTTTGGGAAGTACCGCGACCATCGAAAGATCTGCCGTCTCGGTCAAACGACTACCCTGCGACCGCGCCAACAGTTCAAACCCGGCCGAAGGTGGTTCTCACGCCCGAGACCCAAGCCTGGCAAAGTGTGGGCAAACCGGAAATCAAGGTGGATGCCATCAAATTGGTTCAGGGCAAGCCGGCTTTCGCTGCGGATATTGAAAAACGAGGATTGCTGCATGCGAGAGTTTTGCGCTCTCCATACGCCCACGCAAAATTACTTTCAATCGATGTTTCAAAGGCGCGGCTATTGGAAGGGGTGGCAGCCGTTCTGACGTGGAAGGACATACCGCGTGTAGTGTATTCAACTGCCGGACAATCTGACCCGATCCCGGGTCCGCTGGATACCTTTTCACTGGACAACAAGGTTCGTTTCGTCGGGGACCGCGTGGCATTCGTAGCGGCGGAAACGCCGGAAATCGCGGAACAGGCTTTGCAGTTGATCGAGGTGAAATACGATGTGCTTTCTTGCATTCTCGACGCGCGGCAGGCCATGGGAAGCACAATTCGAATTCACGATGAACCGGAATACGTGCATTTCGCCGATTCCAATCCGAAAGAGAATCTGGCCGCCCAAATCCGTATTGATATCGGAGATGTGGAAAAAGGGTTTCAAGCCGCTGACGAAATCTTCGAAGTGGAGTACGAAGTTCCGAAGGTGCAGCAGGCGCATATCGAACCTCACGTATGCCTGACCTATTGGGACGAGGACGACCGCCTGGTCATCCGTACATCGACTCAAGTGCCTTTTCACGTTCGCAGAATGCTGGCTCCAGTGCTTGGCCTGCCAGTCAAGCGGATTCGCGTGATCAAACCGCGCATTGGCGGGGGTTTCGGGGGAAAACAAGAGGTGCTCATGGAGGATGTGGCAGCACACCTGACCATTGCTACGAAACGACCTGTGATCTATGAATATTCACGTGAGGAGGAATTCATTGCCGCACGCTCACGGCACCCGATGCGGATTCGCATGAAGACCGGGGTTAAACGCGACGGCACGATAACTGCGAACGAAATGTATGCCCTGTCGGACACCGGGGCATACGGCTGCCACGCGCTCACCGTCACCGGGAATACCGGCCACAAATCCATGGCATTGTATGTTGGTGACGGGGAATACCGGAAATCTCCAAATATTCGCTTTTATGCCGACGTGGTTTACACCAACACTCCACCGGCCGGCGCGTACCGAGGCTACGGCGTTCCTCAGGGGTATTGGCCGGTGGAACGCCACATGGAAATGATATCGCGCGCCTTGGGTCTTGATCCGATTGATTTTCGCCTAAAGAACACTATCCGGGCGGGAGAATTTCACCCATTTTCGACCGCCTGGAATGAAGGCCGGGAACCGAGGCCGGAAATCATCCACACCGTCGGATTGGAACAATGTGTCGCGCAAGGGCGCGCCGCGATCGCCTGGGACGATAAATATGGAAATTCGTCGTGGCGCGGAAAGGGAGCCAAACGAAAAGGGATTGGAATCGCCCTGGTCATGCAGGGTACCGCCATTCCCTACCTGGATATGGGAGGGGCGTCGATCAAGATGAATGACGACGGATCCTTCAATCTCCTGGTCGGCGCAACCGACCTTGGCACTGGGTCGGATACTGTCCTGGCTCAAATGGCATCGGAGGTGTTGGGCGTTCCCGTTGAAGATATCGTTTGCTACTCTTCTGATACGGACTTCACGCCGTTCGACAAGGGTGCGTATGCATCCTCCACCACGTATATTTCAGGTACCGCAGTTGTCAAAGCCGCCCAGATCGCCGCGGAAAGGATTCGGGAACGGGCTGCGCGGCTGCTCGATGTCCAAGATTTGAAAAA
>VGNF01000391.1 GCA_016866195.1 Chloroflexota bacterium
CAAACATCTATATAGAACGAACGGGGCCATTAAGCGATAAATACGGGTGACAAAGGACATTGGCAAATCGCAATAGTTTATAATAAAATTCACAAACGATTATTCGAAAGATCATCGGAAATTTATCCAATTTCATCGGAGGATATTCTTATGGCAGTAAAAGTTGGAATCAACGGATTTGGCCGTATCGGCCGCCAGGTGCTGAAGGCGGTTGGTGATATGTATCCCAGGGAGCTTGAGGTTGTGGCGTTCAATGATATCGGCGATCTCAAGACGATGGCGCACCTTCTCAAGTACGACTCGAACTATGGCCGTTTCGACGGAACCGTGGAGGCGGCCGAGGATGCCCTGGTTGTGAATGGGAAGAAAATAAAGGTCTTCAAGGAATCGGATCCAGCGGCAATCCCGTGGGGAGATTTGGGCGTGGACATCGTTGTGGAATCCACCGGGTTGTTCACCATCAAGGAGGATGGAGTAAACAAGAAGGGCAAACAGGTGAAAGGTGCGATCAATCACATCAAAAGCGGTGCAAAGAAGGTGATCATCACCGCGCCCGCGGAGGGCGAGGATCTCACGATTGTTCTTGGCGTGAATGAGGACAAGTATGATCCGAAGAACCATCATGTGATCTCGAACGCCTCCTGCACCACAAACTGCCTTGCCCCGGCAGCCAAGGTGGTGCATGACAAGTTCAAGATCAAGCGGGGATTCATGACCACTGTACACGCCTATACCAACGATCAGAAGATACTCGACCTGCCGCATTCCGATCTGCGCCGGGCGCGCGCGGCGGCCATGAGCATCATCCCGACCACAACCGGTGCAGCGAAGGCGATTGCGCTGATCATCCCGGAATTGAAGGGCAAGTTCGACGGATATGCCTTGCGGGTTCCCACTTCCACCGTGTCTGTAGTGGATTTCACTGCGGAGTCGGAGAAGGAAACGACAACCGAGGAGCTACGCGAGGCTTTCCGCGCAGCCGCCAAGGAGCCCAGGTTCAAGGGAATTCTGAAAGCAGTGGAGGAGCCGCTCGTCAGCATTGACTTCAAAGGAGATCCCCATTCTTCGTCGGTTGATCTGCAGTTCACTTCCGTGTTAGGCAAGGAAAAAAGCAACTTCGTCAAAGTCGTCACCTGGTACGACAACGAATGGGGGTACTCGTGCCGCACCGCCGACCTGGCGGCATTGATGGCGAAAAACTTGTGATTTCAGGCGGGGCAGGCACATTACCTGCCCCGCTTTTCTGGAGCGACATGAACAAGAAAACTGTAAAGGACGTGGACTTGAAGGGGAAACGGGTTCTCATGCGGGTGGATTTCAATGTACCCATGGCCGAAGGAAAAGTAACCGACGATAAACGCATAAAGGCCGCGCTGCCCACGATTCACTATGTCTTGGATCAAGGAGCGTCTTTGATTCTCATGAGTCACCTCGGTCGCCCAAAAGGCGGGCCGGACCCGGAGTTCAGCCTGAAGCCCGCCGTGGATGTATTGGCAGGGTTGTTGAACCGACCTGTGCGCATGGCGCCGGATTGCGTGGGGCCGGATACGGAAAAATTGGCCAAAGACTTGAAGCCGGGGGATGTATTGATGCTGGAAAATACCCGATTCCATGCGGGCGAGGAGAAAAATGACCTGGACCTTGCCAGGCAGATGGCAGCTCTGGGAGAGGTCTACGTCAACGATGCGTTCGGTTCAGCTCACCGTGCCCATTCCTCGACGGAGGGTGTGGCGCGATACCTTCCCTCGGTCAGCGGTATGTTAATGGAACAGGAACTTGAGTACCTGGGGCGGGCAGTTTCGAACCCGGAACATCCCTACATCGCCATCCTTGGCGGGGCGAAGATCAGCGATAAGCTACTGGTCGTCGAAACCCTGCTTGGGAAATGTGACAAATTAATCATCGGTGGCGGGATGGCGAACACCTTTCTGGCGGCGAAGGGGATCAACATGCAGGACAGCCTTGTGGAAGAATCATCCCTGGAGCTGGCGAGAAACATCATCCAAAAAGCGAAGGATAAATTGATCCTCCCGACAGACGCAGTCATCGCGGACAAATTCTCCCCCGACGCGGAATCGCGAACTGTGAAAGTGGATCAGATTCCCGCTGGCTGGCGGATGATGGATGTGGGTCCCGAGACGATTCGACTCTATCAAGATGTCCTTGCCGGAGCAAAACTTATCGTATGGAACGGTCCGGTTGGGGTGTTTGAAATGCCCCC
>VGNF01000392.1 GCA_016866195.1 Chloroflexota bacterium
AAAAATATCCTTGCACAATTGAAAAAAATGGTCTATGCTTAACCCTGCGGGAGGACGACCTCTTGCGGCAGCAGACGGCTGCCCATCCCTTTTTTCTCTCGGAGGAGAAAATGAAAAAACTATTGACCCTTGCCAGCCTGCTCATACTGGCATCCCTTGTCTTGGCTGCCTGCGGGGGCGGCGGCGCAGAAGCCACACAGGAGCCTTCCACAAGCGGCTCCACCACGGGCGGGCTTCCCGACCTGGGCGGGCGCGAGATCTTGATCGCGGTGGAAAACGCCTACAATCCGTTCAACTTCATTGACGAGGCAACGGGGACGGCAGTCGGGTATGATTACGACGTTTTTGCCGAGGCATGCGCGAGGTTGAACTGCAAACCGACCTTCGTCCAGACCAGCTGGGATACGATCGTGGCTGTGATGGGCGGCACCGGCGAGGCTGAGTTCGATATCGCCGCCGACGGCATCACCGTCACCGCCGAACGCGCCCAACACGTTGATTTCTCGACGCCCTACATCAAACTTTCACAGCAGCTGCTCGTGCGCGCCGACGAAACCCGCTTCTCCAATGCCGATGAACTGATTGCCCTGGGCGACTTCAAAGCAGGGGCGCAGCCCGGCACGACGAACTACGACCTGGCTGTCGAACTGTTCGGCGAAGACCATGTTGTCGCCTTCGACCAATACGGGCTGATCGTCCAGGCGTTGATCAACGGCGATATTGACGTGACCGTGATGGACAACGTCGCCGGCGAAGGCTACATCGGCGCGAACCCCGATAAACTCAAGATGGTCGGCGAACCGCTCACCAGCGAAGAGCTCGGCTTTGTGTTCCCCAAGGGCAGCGACCTGGTCGAGCCGATCAACCTCGTCCTCGCCGAGATGGAAGCCGACGGCACCCTGGACACGATCTACGCCAAGTGGTTCTCCACTGAGTAATTGACTACGTAACCAAAAGCCTGCCGAAATTTCTTTCGGCAGGCTTCGTTTCATATCCCCCGCCCGTCTGTCGAGAGCCTGCCATGTCTCCTGAAAACCCGGAATCATTCAATTCCTCGCGCCAGTCTCGTATTGCGCCAGCCGTCGAACGCATGGCGAATTGGCCCTGGTGGCTGATCGTCGCCATCGTGATCGCGCTGTTCATCGTTCTCCAAATCATCACCAACCAGAGGATGAGCGTGATCTTCGGCGCCATCTCCGCCGGGATCGGCATCACCATCCGGGTTACTTTGATGGCATATTCCACGGCGGTCGTCATCGGGCTGATCGTGGGGTTCGCGCGCGTTTCCAGCAACAAGATCATCCTGAATGTGGCTTCCTTCTACGTGGAAGTGGTGCGCGGCGTCCCCATCCTGGTCTTGTTGATGTACATCGCGTTTGTCGCCGTGCCGCTTTTCGCCGAGGCGTTCAACATCCGCACGCGCGACTTTCCCAACGAATTGCGCGTGATCCTCGGTCTGGCAATCGCCTACGGCGCATTCGAATCGGAGATCTTTCGCGCCGGGATCCAATCCATCGAAAAGGGTCAAATGGAGGCGGCACGCGCGCTTGGCATGAGTTACTTCCAGGCAATGCGCTACATCATCCTGCCGCAAGCCATCCGCCGCGTCCTGCCGGCGCTGGGCAACGATTTCGTGGCAATGTTGAAGGATTCCTCGCTGGTCTCCGTGCTGGGCGTCGAAGATATCACCCAGATCACAAAACTATACGCCGCCAGCACTTTCCTTTTCTTCCAGTCTTACAGCATTCTCGCATTCATTTATCTTTCCATGACCGTCCTGCTCTCGCGCCTGGTGCGCACCCTCGAAACCCGGATGTCGGAATATCGGCGATAACCCGCCTCCCATGAAGCAGAAAAAAGAACCGCCCAGCAAGACCATCCCCGCCCATCCTTCGACCCGCGTCTGCCTTCGCCCGTTCGCGGGCGGCGATGAAAATCCACATCTTTCGAAAGGGATTCGCCGGTTATGCAAGCCCCAATCATAAAACTCACAAATCTTCACAAGGTCTTCAACCGCCTGCACGTCTTGAAAGGCATCAACCTGGAGGTCCGCCCGCGGGAGGTGATTTGCATCATCGGGCGCTCCGGCTCCGGGAAAAGCACGATGCTGAGATGCATCAACTTCCTGGAAGAGCCGACCGAAGGAGAAATCGAAATCGAAGGGCTTCGCATCCCCGCCGGCGCAAAAGGCAGGGAGCATCAGGAACTCGTCCATCCCC
>VGNF01000393.1 GCA_016866195.1 Chloroflexota bacterium
TTTTGGCCGCGCACCTAGCTGAAGTCGTTTCTGTGCTCATGGCTCTTCTGATCGCCTTCGGGATCGATCCAGTGATCCAGGCCCGCGCCAGTGAACGTCCACGCCGTTATGAGCGCGGCGGTGTCCAAACTGCATCGCCGGCTGCCACATACTTCACACTGGCTGTCCTGGCGGTTTGGCTGACAGCGTCGATCTTTTCCCGTTTTCCAATCCCCCTCATCGGCGCTGCCATGTGGATGATTGGATTGATCGCGATCCTGGCGGTTTCAGAGGAACGATTCAACCTACTGTGGTGGGTCAAGACCGGGATCCTGACCTATGCCATCCTGGCTTTCTTGCTGCGTTTTGGATTGCCGGCTCTCGAGCGGACTAGCCCGGCCGCTTGGGCTTCCGTTGTGGGAAGCAGCGCCGACGCGCAGATCGTGCTCGAGCAAACGCGCGGCAACGTGGCCATGATCGGGATGTTGTTTGTGTTCGTCCTGTATCCCATCGGCTTTTCCGCCATGCTCTTGAACCGCTTCCTGCGCAATCCGAAGCCGCTCTACAACTTCTGGATGGAGGCCGGTGACGTACTGCGCCGCTTGCGAACCAGAACGTAAGGAGTAATAGCCAGGCGTCAAGTGCCGAGTTGTTACTCCCGCTATTTGATACCTGACACACTTCGGCGCTGCTCAGTGCAAGCGCGGCACTTGACCCTTCCTTGAGTCCGACCCCGCCGGTTTGGGAACCGTCTGGAAAACGGTTTATCGCAGGTTCGAATCCTGCCGGGCTCACTGAGACCCTCCGCTTTACGCGAAGGATCTGATACGCTGAGCGGGACTCTCCCGTGTGTACGAGAAAGAAACTATTTCCACGTTGTCCGGCTGTAATCCTTATCCAGCGCGGACGCAGACAGATCGGAGGCCTCAAATGTCTGCAACCTTTCCACAGGTGGCCTTTTGGGTCATCTTCCCGTTGGCGGCCTTTATCGTGATTAGCGGATGGGCATTGACCATCTTCGTCGCGATCAAACGGCTGCGAGCAGGGAACGCATCTGAGAAAAGACACCCTTCACCGTCCGTACCGCAGGAAGCCTGCGACGTGATCAATACGACGACTGAAGATGGCGTTCATTTTTCTCCTCTCCTCTAGGCGTATGGAGGCTGGGTAACTGGCCTCCATCCCGCCCTCTAAATAAGTGAACGATATTGCACATGTATTGGACTGACCTCGATGGTTCCCGCCGGCAATCTGTTCAACCGGCCGGCCTGATCTGACATGCCTGATCTCCTCACCTGGCTCGACGGACGCATGGAAAGCGCCCTGCAAATCACGCAGGATATCCTGCCGCGCCTGTCGGCCTCCTTTTCGTCCGCACATATCGATACCCCGGATGATCTGACCATTGCCGATAACGGCCTGGTCTTTGCCGGCGACAGACAGGAGTTGGATCATCTGTGGTTCGAAGTGTTCGAGCGCGAAGGCGGGCAGGTCTATCACGAATTTCGGGTGGTGCGCCTGCTGCACCTGGTGGCCATCCCCTTCAACGTACGAAGCGAGCAGGGTGCCCTCGCCAAGATGCGGACTGTCTTGCGCGGCTTGTACAACGCGCATGTCGATCTCGCCTATCTCGTGGCTGGAATTTACCACCCCAAACGTCTCGGGATTGTTCAGTGTTATGGCGCTGTGGGGAGGGCGCCAAGCCTGAACTTGGCTGTTGAACAGGCGCGGCACGGCTCAACCTCCCTGGAGGCTGCCCTGACAGCCGCCTACCCACAGGCGCGCCTGGCGCCGTTGGATGCAGAGGTCGCCGAATGGGTGAACACGTCCCTGCTCGAAATGCCTTATGGCGTACTGGCCGTCGGTCACCCGGACCCCCGTGAAAATGCGCGTTCGCAAGCCTCCGATCTCACGCCCATGTTATCCGGTGGAAAACATAACCAGCAGGAAATGACGCTCCAACAAAACGAGCTGGTCATGCGCGGCATGGCGCAGATCGAGGAGGATTTTCTCCTGCAGGTCATCCTCACACCGGTGGATATGCAGGATGCCAGCCGCATGCTGGCCGGCCTTGCAGAATACACCTCCTCCTGGGCTGCTTGGCAGGCCGGAAATCGCTCCTTCAATTTGGGCACTGCCCTGCCGTTGATGTTGAGCGGGGCGATTGCCCGCAACGCCGGCACCGGTTTCACTCAATCAGAGACTGAAGGTCAGGCGGACGGGGG
>VGNF01000394.1 GCA_016866195.1 Chloroflexota bacterium
GGGAGGGGATTATATTCTACAATCTGAAATCATTGCTTGATAACGCATCGGGTGGCGTTTATACTTACGGCTATGACATTGGATAATTTCGGCACCTGGCTCGAGATCGATCTGGACAGGATCGAGCAAAATTTCCACATTCTAGAAAGAACGGCTGGATGCAAAGTTATGCCGGTGGTGAAAGCCAATGCATACGGACATGGGCTGGAAAAAGTGGCTCTGCGGTTGGAGGCAGCCGGCGCGAGCTGGTTTGGCGTGGCGCGGATCGAAGAAGCCATGCTGCTGCGTGGTGCGGGCATCAAGGCAAATATATTGGTGTTGGGTCACACTTCGCCTACACGGGTGCCGCATGCGATCAAAGAAAATGTCACTCTGACCGTATACGATTTTGACGTTGCTAAACAATACAACGAGCAGTCCAACGCGATTACAGCTCCGATCAAGGTGCATGCGAAGATCGATACCGGCATGGGGCGTCTGGGCATTCAGATGGACCGCTCGGTTGAATTTCTTCGGTATCTCCAGCAATCTTCCTGCATTCAACTCGAAGGCATCTTCACCCATTTTGCCTGTGCGGATGAACCAGATGCGGATACGACACGCTTCCAGATGGGAAGATTTAATCAAATCCTGGAGCAATCTGGAGCATCTGAAAATTCTTCTCTTCTGATCCACGCGGCTAACTCTGCCGGTGCCCTGGAATTTCCCTCGGCACGTTTCGATATGGTGCGGACGGGTATCGCGATCTTCGGCCTGCCTCCATCACAGGCGGTAACGCTGCCAGATGGACTCCGGCCGGCGCTGAGCTGGAAGACGCGATTGATCTCGGTAAAAACGCTGCCGCCTGGACATGGCGTGAGTTACGGATTTAAATACATCACCAAAAAAGAAGAACGCATCGGCGTGATCGCTGTCGGCTATGGGGACGGTTTGCGGCGCACAGCCGGCAACCAAGTTCTGATCCGCGGAAAGAAAGTGGATATTATTGGCAATGTCTGCATGGACCAGTGTATGGTGCAGCTGGACACCTTGCCAGATGTACAGATTGGCGACGAGGTTGTGATCATCGGTGAGCAAAACGACGCTGCCATCAGCGCGACGGACATCGCCAATCATTGGCAAACTATAAATTATGAAGTAATCTGCGGACTGGCAGCACGCATGCCGCGCTATTACCTTAAGCTGAACGGCCATGCCTAAACGAAGCCAAAAACGCTGGAAAGCGCCAGTCCGGCTACCGGATGATGTCGATAAAGAATTAAGTGTTTTTCCTTCGATCTTTCGGCAAATATTGTTTAACCGCGGAATTGATGACAGTGAGTCCGCTGGCAAATTCCTGGCGGCGGAAAATACCGTTCATGATCCCTTTCTGCTCAGAGATATGGCGAAAGCTGTTGCGCGTGTTCTCAGGGCGATTCAAGACCATGAGAAGATGCTGGTTTTTGGTGATTATGACGTGGATGGAGTCACTGCCACCACCCCCCAATTTGAGTACCTCACGAAGCTTGGCGCCAGGGTGATCAAATATATTCCCAACCGTTTCGATGAAGGGTACGGCTTTTCGCCGGATGCGCTCCAATCTGTACTGGAATTAAAGCCAGACCTGGTGATCACCGTGGATTGCGGGGTGCGATCCGTGAAGGAGATAGCGGACGCCAACCTGGCGGGTATCGATGTGATCATCACCGACCACCACCAACCGCATGAAATTCTGCCGGAAGCGTACGCCATTATATGTCCGAGGCAGCCAGGCGATGACTATCCCTTTAAATCTTTGGCCGGGGTGGGGTTGGCGTATAAACTGGCTGAAGCCATTTCACTTAAACGGGGATTGGATCTGATGGCGGGAAACCGCTGGCTGGACCTGGTCGCGTTGGGTACTATCGCTGACCTTGCCCCATTAGTGGATGAAAACCGGGTGCTGGTCCGGCGAGGCCTGGAGATGATACGGATGGGTATTCGCACAGGTCTCATGGCGCTGGCGAATGTGAGCGGCGTTAATATCCAGAGGATCACTTCCGAGAATATCGGCTTCATGTTGGGGCCGCGCCTGAATGCAGCCGGGCGTTTGGGCAGCGCCGATCTTGCATTTCAGCTGCTCACTTCAACGGATACTAATGAATGCGGCCGTCTAGCCCTTCTGCTTGACAAGGAAAACACCCGCCGTCAGGAACA
>VGNF01000395.1 GCA_016866195.1 Chloroflexota bacterium
GTGGGTTAGGCGGATGGTCGGGTGGTCGCGTGGTCGGGTGGTCGCGTAGTCGATTAGTCAGATAGTCGCGTGGTTGGATGGTCGCTTAGTCGGATGATCGCGTGGTCGGGTGGTTGAGCGGCCTTCGAACCCGGCGCGATTATAGCACTTATGTTCAAGAATAAGTCTGTTGAAAGGATCAGGGAGTCGCGAAAAGAACGGGCTTCGATCTTCCTACCGCAGAGAGCGCGGTGCTCGCGGAGAAAAAATGGGATTCTCTGCGTTCTTCGCGTGCTCTGCGGTTCCGTTGAATGAAAGCCTGCAACCTTAGCCATTTCTGGACTGCCGGGAGTGCCGGATGGTAAATGTTCCCAAATTTTGAAAACCCCATTTTGCCGGCGAAATGCCTTGCGGCTGATATAATCAGCGGCATTCGGAATGGTCTCTTGATCCCTGCGAGAGCCAATGGACTCCATCTCCATCAGCAAAACCAAGATCATCCCGCCGAGGCGCCGGGCGGAACTACTGACACGTCCCCGCCTGGTCGAACGGCTGCTGGATTATCTTGACAAACGGCTGATCCTGATCTCCGCCCCGGCGGGGTACGGCAAGACCTCCCTGTTGATCGACCTCGTCCATCAAAGTGAACTGCCATGCTGCTGGCTGGCGCTCGACCAGCTCGATCGCGATCCCCAGCGGTTCATCGCCTGCCTGATCGCGGCGCTGGCGGAGCGCTACCCGGATTTCGGGAAGCAGACCCAGACCATGTTGAGCGAGATGAAATCCTTCGACGCCGACATCGAGCGCCTGGCGGTGTCGCTGGCGAACGAGCTCTTCAACCAGATTCAGGAACACTTCATCCTGATCGTGGACGATTTTCACCTGGTCGAGGACGTGCTCCCCATCCAGAGGTTCATCAACCGCCTGCTGCAACTGGTGGACGAGAACAGCCACCTGATCCTTTCGTCGCGCATCCTGAGCAGCCTGCCGGAACTGACCCTGATGGTGGCGCGCGAACAGGTGGCCGGCTTGAGCTTTTCGGACCTGGCCTTCCGCATGGACGAGATCCAGTCCCTGCTGGAACAGAACGAACACGTGCGCATTTCGGACGAGGAGGCGCGCCATTTGTTCGAAGAGACCGAGGGCTGGATCACCGGCCTGCAGTTTTCCGGCGCGGCAGTCTTTCGCGAGAGCCGCGGCATGGTGCAGTTGAACACCGGCTTCCATTTGTTCGATTACCTCGGACAGCAGGTGCTCGACCGCCAGTCGAAGTCCGTGCAGGAATTCCTGCTGCGCACCTCGATGATGGAGGAGTTCGACGCCGGGCTGTGCAGGGAGGTCCTTTCGCCTTTTTACAGGGACCCTCAGGATTGGAATCAATGGATCCGCATCGTGGTGCAGAAGAACCTGTTCGCCCTGCCGGTGGGCACCGATGGAAGCTGGCTGCGCTATCACCACCTGTTCAGCGATTTCCTGCAGGACCGCTACCGCCGGGAGTACCCGCAGGAGGTCGAGCCGCTGCTCAGGCGGATTGGGGATGCGTACGAAAACCTGGGCGAGTGGAGCAAGGCGCATCACATCTACAAGCAGTTGGGGGATGCCACTGTGCTGGCGGAGATGATCGAGCGCGCCGGCCCGACCATGGTTTCGAACGCACACCTGACGTTGGCCTCCTGGCTGAACGACCTGCCGCCCTCGGTATTGCAGATCCGCCCGGGCCTGGTCTCGATTCGCGGGGTTATGGCGGATTTCAACGACGATCTGCGCGGCGCCCTGGATTTGCTGAACCAGGCCGAGCGGGAGTTCCGGACCAGTGAGGATCGCACCAACCTGGGCCTGACGCTGGCGCGCCGCGCCAGCACCTACCGCCGCCTCGGCGATTACCCCGCCTCCTTGAAGGACGCCGAGGAGGCTATCGGACTGACTGAAAAGGATGAATCGCTGGAAAACATCTATGCCCAGGCCCTGAGGTTCAAGGGATTGGCGCACTTCCGCATGGGTCAGCTGCGTCAGGCGGTTCAGAGCCTGGAAGCCTCGTTGAACCAATACACCCGCCTGAACCTGCAGCCTAATATTGCGATGCTGCACACGGAAACCGGGGCCGCCTACCTTGCCATGGGCAGGCTTAAAGAGACGGAGACCGCCTTTGAAAGTGCGCTGGGTATTTGGCGCGCCGAGAAGAACAT
>VGNF01000396.1 GCA_016866195.1 Chloroflexota bacterium
GTCCCAGGATCGCCAGTAGTCCTCCTTGTGTCACCGGGTTCCAGTTCTCCGTATGCCAGGCCCGCGGGCTGGAGCCCGGATCGCCAGGACCCGCATAGCGAAACGATGGCAAGCGCGCACGCTGCCAGGCCACGCCGAACCGCAGATTCTTATAGTGCAGCTGCAGTGCGTCTCCCTCCCCCCAGTCCGGCACTCCGCAGTAGGTGAAGCAAAGCGCACGTACACCGGGAACCGAAGCTCCCCGATTGAGAATGGACAGCACGTCCACATCCACTCGCCGGGTCCGCCATCCTGGCGCGACCTGAACCCAGGGATACACATCGTCGTCAATCATCGCCACGTTACGGTCACCCAGCTCGAGCAATATCCAGTTCCGCTGGGCTCCTTTTCCGCCCTCCCCAATCGTCGCTTCGATTCCCTGCCGGCAGCGCTCGCGGTCCTCTGGCGTCGACACAGATTTTTCAAGAGCTGATCGATACTGTTCTCTCAGCAAAGATTTTTCTTCCGGTCCGAAATACGAAAGGGGAATTCCCCGCAGTTCATACAACGCGGCAAGAGCTTCAATCGACCGTTGCCGTTCCGGTCGTCCGTCATCCGTGGAATCGTCGAAGACGTGGATCCGAACCCCGCGATTGCCGTGGCCGAAGGCGATCAGATTGTCTGCATAGATGCGCAGCGTATCCAGAATTCGCGATCGGTTGTGCGTCATAATGGCCAGGTCGGTTACAGCTCCTTCAAACCGGGACCGGGAGATGCCGTCTTCTCCGGGTGCTGTCACCGTGTAACGGAAGGATGCTTCATCTTCCGGCGCCACGTCCATGGATCGGGGAGGAACATCCAGAAACATTTTTTCGAGAATCAGATGCGGCTCCTCGCAGCGGGCCTGCAGCAACAGAAAGGGCGCGCCGTTTTCCAGATGAAGCCGCAGCGACAGCTCCCGCAAGAGCATGTTCAGCCGCCGGCCCGATAAGCGCGACGGGAGCGCAGACAGCGCAAGATGCAGGGGCGCGGCTTCCCCCGAAAGCATCCAGCGGATAAAGTCCGGCGCAGTCACAATTTCCTCAAGCCCTTTTCTCTCCGCTCCCTCCCGTAAAGCGAGGAACCGCCGGATGGTGTTGGCCCCGGCCAGGCGTTCATCCCGGCGTATGGCCGCAAGGCGCTCCGCCCATGCAGGTTCCACCGAATCGATTGACGTGGAGGAAGGCAGTGGATGCCGGTCAGTCAGAAGCGCCCAGCGTTGCTTGGGATCCCTGATATCGAAGCCGTGCCGCCGGCATGCGGTGCTGAGGGATGTCCACGGGTCCGCGGCGGTGGTTCCCTGGCGGATCTCGCGGAAGAATTCCAGGATCAGGAGCCGGTCGCTCTGTTCCAGCCAATCGACTCGCCTCTCTCCGACGAGCACAGCCCATTCCTGAAACGCCGCATCGCAGCCGCCGCCGGCTTGCCAGACATCCCAGATGGACTGACTCAAAAATGCACGGTCCTGTTGAGAAGACAGCGTGAGCGGACAAAGGGCAATCAGAGCGCTCAGCGCGTCGTCAAGAGCGGGGGAGTTCCCGGCGATGCCGGCGGCAGCGTTCCGAACCAGACGGTCGAACCGGGCGCGGTCCTTTTCATGATGAAAGTCCCGCCAACCGCTTTTTTGAACGGCACCGACCGTGTGAAACATTTTTGACCTGAAAAATCCCATAAACACCATGCCGTGAACCAGAGCCGCAATTCCCGGCAGCACCGGCGTAGGGCCATAATCCTGCCCAAACAACGTCACAGGCGCAAACCCTTGGCGTTGACCTCTGCTGCAAAGTCATGCGGACCGTATTACACAACCCGCCGTCCATGCGCACAGAGTCGCCTGGCCAGGGAGAACGCCGCATAATCGCCCCCACGCTCCGGCATGACGATAACGGCGACGGTCATACGCCGCCCCGGCACTGCACTATGGGGTTGACAACCCGGATGGCTTCCATGATAACCACGTGCCTTGACTTGGGTGAGGTCCCGAGCACGGCTCTTGTCCTGCAGTCCCCTGCTTAGTGCAGGGTCTCCTCGACAATGGCGCCGAAGTCGAGCTTCATAACCCGGTCGGCCAGATGGAAGTACCGATCATCGTGGGTCGACGCAAT
>VGNF01000397.1 GCA_016866195.1 Chloroflexota bacterium
CCCCCACCGCACGGGGTTCCATCCGCGTCCAGGTCAGTACAATACGCGACATCATAACTTCCTGTGGTGGCGTAACGGATGCCGAAGCGCGTGGAATTCTCCACGATCAACCAGGCGAAGAACAGGCGCGCAAATTCGAGGACACCCACCAGGACCAGCAAGAGGAGCGGCAGAACCAAGGCGAATTCGACCATGCCCTGGGCATTTTGACTGCGCTTTTTGTTGGAACGGGTAATATTGATCATCACAACCTCTGCTTATTTGGTCAACCTGGTGAAGATGTTATCTGCGATGGCTTGGAAGATGGCAGACAGCCCGCTGGCATCGGGTGCGAAGAAGTATTCACCATGATTGGCGTTCACCCCTCCGGCGTTCCCGGAAATATAACTCAACAGTTGTTCCCCTGCGTCTGGATCACCTTTCGTAGAATTCTGTATAAGGTTTCCCAATCCGATGGTGAAAATCGTTACTCCCTGACCGGTATCCGGGTTTGCTAGGAAATCAGCTTGGTCGCGTGCGTAATCATCCGCGTCGTAATCTGCGTCCCCGTTCCCGTGCCGCGTGGCAGCATAGGCATCTCGACAGAAAGGATTGCGATCGGGTGGGTCCACGTCCGGCGGCAAGGCCGGGCTAGCGACAATGGTATCACCGTCGCGGTCGCCGGTGTCGTTCCATGTGTTCGGCGGGCAATATCCATCTGCATGCAGTAGGGCTGCATCCGTGGCATTCGAAGGGCCACCGGCGAGCATGATCACCACCCAGAAGGAATCCTCGCGGATGGGAGGCCTGGCAAATTCGCTGCCGGCCAGGAGCAGAGCCCCGCCAATATTACTGGAGGTGCAAGTTGAGGGATTTTGTGTGGTTCGGAAGATCGGGCATTCCAGCCCGGCATATATACCGCCCGGATAATTTAGACAAGGTCCGAAGGCGGTATCGCAGACCGGCGGTTGGAAGACCCGCAGCGCTGTGATGGCATTTCGCACGTTGGTCTCATTATCCGAAAGGGGAAGAGTCACAACCGGGTTTCTGGTTCCGTCAGCCACCTGGCTGGTCATTGTGACGATTGCAACCCTGTCGTACGGGAAGAATATCGTATCTATGAAATCCAGGGCGACGGTCTTGATGCTTTCGAGCGGCTCGCATGTAGAACTGGCATTGCATACCGAAGGGTCATCGCCGGGATCGGATTGATTTGGGTCGCCGCTGGTTTCAAACGCCATCGAAGCGGAGGTATCCATCACAAGCACCAGGTCGATCGAGGCCGCCTCGCCCACGGATTGAGCGGTGATGTTTGTGGTTTTAATACCCAGCACCTGCATGAATCCGAAATGCACCTGGCGTGACGCCGTCACCCTCACCAGCTTGCGCTGAGGAGTGGTGCACATGGCGGGATCCGTTCCACAGGTGTCGATTTGAATATCGAAAACGTCTGCCTGGTTGAGTCGTAGGAATTCCTTGGCCGCGTTTTCCAGGTCCGCGTTTGAGAAACCCTCCCGGAATTGGAGCGCGGCGGAGATCGAGGCGGCGTCAATTCCGCGCTTCAATCGTCCGTATTCGATCAACAATAATCCTGTGTCTGTCATCAGCCCGACCATGGCCACCAAACCAACGATTGCAAACGCAATCAGGATGATCGCCTGGCCACGCTCCGACTTTTGGAAGGGATTCTTGAAGTGGGGGGTAATCATCTGTTCTCCTACGGGCTTACCGGTTCGGCGGCAATCAGAGGCATGATGCTATACGCATGTAGCATGACCGGCTCCGGCAGGAAGGGATCCAACCACGGCAGGTCCAATACTTCATCGTACCCCCACCAAACTTCGACCAGCAGAATCCCCGAGTCGACCAAAGGATCGCCTCCCGTCGTCAGGATGTCCAATATTTTTGTGTCCGTAAAAGTGGAGGATCGGTTATTGTATTGATGAAATGGACCACCCGTCGGGTAACTTATCACGGTTGGTACTCCGAATGCGTCCACATCCAGACTGTATGCGGTGATTATGACATCATCCCGCGCTGGGTCCAACTCGATGAGAGGATTGGCGGGATCGATCCCGCGCAGGCGGTCGATGACCATGGCAGAGGCGCCGGAATAGAACGCCATGTTAT
>VGNF01000398.1 GCA_016866195.1 Chloroflexota bacterium
GTAATAATCGCCAAAAGACCACTTGCCGAGCATCTCGAAGAAGGTGTGGTGCGTGTCATCCCGCCCGACATCATCCAGGTCGTTGTGCTTGCCTGCCACCCGCATGCATTTCTGCGAATTCGCCACGCGCGTATATGGGCGCTTGTCGGTGCCCAGGAAAACATCCTTGAACTGCACCATGCCAGAGTTGGTGAACAGCAAGGTGGCATCCCCTCCCGGAACGAGTGACATGGAAGGCACGATTGTGTGACCGTGCTCGGTGAAAAAGTCCAGAAAGGTCTGGCGGATTTCGTTGCCGCTGAATTTCCTGCTCATGAATTCTCCCGAAAGGAATATGACTGGCGAATTATACCAAGAGGCCGAAGTCGTGGAGGGATCCGTCGACGGAAGCGGCAAACAAGGTGCGCGCAGTTCATTTCACCGCAGAGAGCGCTGAGCACGCTGGGAAAAACAAAAAAGTCCTCTGCGCTCTTTGCTGACCCTGCGTTGAGTCGGTCGGAAAGCCAACGACCTTAGCCACACTCCAAAGGATTGGTGAGGGTAAAGCGGCAATTTCGCATTACTCCATTAGAACTCAACAGGCAGGATCGAGAGCCGCGATTCCCCTCTGGAAGTGTTATCAAATATGATCCTGAAAACACCTAAACCCGAGGAGCTTTATGAAATATACAACCGATCAATATGAAGGCGTGCACGCGGAAACCGTCGCCATGACCGGAGCAAACGGGGATTCGATCAACGCCTACCTGGCGTACCCGCTCGGCGGAAGTCGATTCCCGGCCATGGTACTGGCGCACCATATGCCGGGCTGGGATCTTTGGTATCGGGAGATCACCTATAAATTTGCCCTTCACGGGTATGTCACCCTCACACCCAACCTGTATTTCCGTTCCGGGCACGGTACACCCGAGGACGTGGCGGCCAAAGTCCGCGGCGCAGGCGGTGTTCCAGATGATCAGGCGGTGGGCGACCTTTCAGGTGCGATGAACCACCTGCGCAACCTTTCGCAAGTCAGCGGGAAGGTGGGCATCTTTGGCACTTGCTCCGGAGGCAGACATGCCTACCTTGCAGCCTGCCGCACCATGGGATTTGATGCGATAGTGGATTGCTGGGGCGGCAGAATTGTGATGCCGGCAGATCAGTTAACAGACAAGACGCCGGTCTCGCCGCTGGACTTCACTAGGGATCTTTCCTGCCCCATCCTTGGGTTGTTCGGCGAAGAGGACACAAGCCCCACACCTGAGCAAGTCCACCAGCATGAGCAGGAATTGAAACAGCGTGGAAAGATTTACGAATTCCATATGTACCCAAATGCAGGTCATGGTTTCTTCTACTATGACCGGCCCAACTACCGCCAGCAGCAGGCAGTGGATGGCTGGGAGAAGGTTTTCGCATTCCTGGAAAAACACCTTAGTTGAGGAGAGAGATTCCATGTGTACAATGATCGTCCAACAGGCAAGGATTGAGGGCAGCGGTAAAGGAACGAATGGCTGGTTCCCCCTGCAGCAGGTGAGCGTATCCTACGACCACCCGTTCCACGCGCCCTGGGAGCATGCCCTGAACCTCGACTTCACCAACGAGATGCAGGGACCGTCCGCGCGAGTGGCTGTCGAACTAAGCGAATCAGCCGCGCGCGAGCTCGTCCGGACCATCCTGAACGTGCTGGAACAGGCGAGGGCAGGTGGTCATTTGGAGCCATGATCATGATCGCAGGATGAATGCATCGTTCATTTGTGAACCCATAAATTTTCACCATTTTTAGAGAAATCTTGAAAAAGCATTGAAGTTGGATAATTAATGGTGTATATTAGGAGAAATTATTCAGCCGCCGGCTGAAAACAACCAACAAAGGAGATGAGCATGCAACGCAACGAGAACAGGGATCAGACAGCGCGGCATGCATTCCCGGGTGCATTCGGGAATGACAACCCCGCTCGCCTGACCGAGCCACCCCCTTCCGAACCCACGACCCCGCCTTCGGAGCCCACGCCCTCCCCGTGGTCTCCCCCGGCCCCCGCTGTGACACCCAGGCCGGCTCCGGTGACCGCACCAACACCGGCAGTCTCACCGGCACCCAAACCCAAGGCGAAGCCAAAGAAGAAGGCCCC
>VGNF01000399.1 GCA_016866195.1 Chloroflexota bacterium
CCCCGCAGGCGTCCAGCTCCTCGGGCAGCGGGTCGCGGTTACCGGGCGGGCGGCACTTGACCACGTTCCCGATCCACACCTCCGCGCGTGTCAGCCCGGCCTGCTCCAGCAATTGGTCCAGGAATTTCCCGGCCGCCCCTACGAACGGACGGCCCTGCTCGTTTTCATGAAAGCCCGGACCCTCGCCGATGAACATGATCTCGGCGGTCGCCGGACCCTCGCCCGGAACGGCTTTCCTGCGCTCCTTGTGCAGGATGCACTGTTTGCAGATGGAAACGTCTCTGGCAATCTGGAGCAGGGTTTCTTCAGGAGTCATGCTTCCTCCGGTAGTCTTTCCAAAGACATCAATATCGCGTCTTCCTGATTATCCTTGTAATATCTCGGACGCCGCCCGTCCTGGATGAATCCATGCTTTCGGTACATTGCCTGGGCTGCGCGGTTGCCGGCCCGCACCTCCAGGAAGGCCTTGCGCGCCCCTTCCCCGCGTGCACATGTCAAGGCATGCATCAACAGGCTGTCCGCCACCCCCTGGCGGCGGAACCCGGCTTTGGTTGCAAGCGTGGCAATGTGCACCTCGTCCAGGATCAACCACATCACGATCATCCCCGCTATGCCACCATCCATCTCCGCCACCCAGCAGCGCGCCGCCGGGTTTTCGGTCAATTCATGCAGGAACGAGCGGGCCGGCCAGGGCAGGGAGAACGAGGCTCGATCGATCTCGACCACCTGCTCCAGGTCCTGAGGGATCATTCTGCGGATGAGCAGGGTCATGCCGGCGGAGCGCCCGCCACATGCAGGTAAAGCGGCGCGAGGGAAGCGGGATCATCCATTCGACCCTCCTGCACGCGGGTCCAGGCAAGTTCGGAGAGCAGCGCCGGCCGGCGGAGACAGTTGGCCGGCGATGCCAGGATTGTATTCGCGCGGCTCAATCTTTGCCGTTCCTCGGGAGTCAGCTCCCCTGCGATCAATGTCGGACTTTTGATTTCTCCGATCAATCCATCCACTGTCCCGACACGCGCGGGACCTTCGGCCTGCCAGCCTTTCTTCGAATATCGATACCAACCGAGGGCAAGCCGTCCCCGCCCTGCTTGAAGCACCGCGACCAGAGGTTTCTTCTGTCCTGGTTGAGCTGCGGCGAGGATATCCAAGGTCGGTATTCCTACCACAGGCAGGGAACGCGCCAGGGATAGCCCCTTGACGAAGGAAAGGCCCACGCGCAGGCTGGTGAATGAGCCTGGACCTATGGCAACGCCAAGCATATTGACCATATCCATCGAAGTACCGGAACGGGTCAACAATTCTCCAAAAACTGGAGCCAACTCGGTTGTGTGATGTTGACGCGTCGTCCAGATCATCTCTCCCAAAACCTGGTTTCCATCATGCAAAGCCAGCCCAACCTGTGCAGTGGAAGTGTCTACAGCCAGCAGCATCAAGCCGCTCCAGCCGTCACGCGTGGGATCCGTTCGAGAAGCTGCGCCGGCCGGCCGTTCGCTGCGCGGAAGCGAATTCTTCGTCGTCCTTCATCAACATGTTCGAAGTGGATCCACAGCCTTTCACGAGGCAGCAAATCTCCCAGGTGTTCCGGCCATTCAATGATCAGCGCACCTTGAGCCAGCATCGAGTCGAGGTCGAGTTCCTCCGCCTCCGCTATGGACTCGAGGCGGTAGGTGTCAAAATGGAATAATTGCGCCCCATCCGCGCGGCGATAGATATTCACCAGGATGAAGGTGGGGCTCGAGACCATGTCCTGCGAACCCCAGCCGTGCGCAAGTCCCTGAACAAAGGTGGTCTTGCCCGCGCCGAGATCCCCCTGCAGGCAGATCACATCACCCGATATCATTGCACCTCCCAACTGTTCTGCGATGCTCCGCGTATGTTCCGGGCTCGTGCTCAGCAAATCAAAAGTTTGTTCATCGATCCTGGCCATGGCGGGTGAATTATACCCCTCACATTTCACCTGGATTTCTTGAGCGTATCCAGATGTTCCTCAACGTGCGCCAGGCTGCGCTCCACCCACGACTGCAATGTCAGGTCCTCTCCCATGGTTGCGTGGCGGCTGACGCGCGACCATGCTTGAGGGGGCAGATCCTTCAGCGTAGTAC
>VGNF01000400.1 GCA_016866195.1 Chloroflexota bacterium
TTTTGTGCTGGAATCCAGGCTGGGCTCCTTCCGCGCACAGCGCATCGAAGCGGAATCCGCCACAGCGGGGCAGGTTGCGCGGGTGCATCACGCGGGGTTGATCAAGGCCATCGAGGAGGTGTGTGCGCATGGGCCGGCGGTGATCGATTACGCCCCCACTTACGTGACCTCCACCTCATACGCGGACGCGCTGCTGGCTGTGGGGGCCGTGATCACCTGCACCCGGGCGGTGATGCGGGGGGAGGCGGAAAATGCCTTTGCCATCGTCCGACCGCCGGGGCATCATGCCGAGCCTGAACGCGCCATGGGCTTCTGCGTGTTCAACAACATCGCCATTGCAGCCCGCGAGGCGCTGGCCAATGGACTCGAGCGAGTGATGGTGATCGATTACGACGCGCATCACGGCAACGGCACCCAGGCCGCGCTGTTCGATGAGGAGCGCGCGGGATTCATCTCGACCCACCAATGGGGCATCTACCCCGGCACCGGCTGGATCGACGATGCGCCTCACGCGCAGGGACGCGTGATCAACGTCCCGTTGAACGCCTACGCCGGGGATGGCACCTACGCGCGCATCGCCGAGGCGATCTTCGAGCCCGCGGTACGCCGGTTCCGTCCGCAGATGCTTTTCGTCTCGACCGGTTTCGACGCGCATTGGAGCGATCCGCTCACCATGCTGGGATTATCCACGCGCGGTTTCTTTCATCTTTCGAGAAAATTGGTCCAACTTGCCGTGGAACATTGCCGTGGGAGGATCGTGTTCGCGCTGGAGGGAGGCTATGATCCGCACAACGTGGCCAACGGCGCCGCGGCGGTCTTCTCCGCGCTCGGTCACCGCGAGCTGGATCTGCAGCCGCAGGATACATGTCCGCACGCAGATCCGGATCATGGAGCGCGCATCGCGGAAGTGCGTAAATGGAATACTTTTAACGGGAAGGAGTAGGCCATGGCGAGACGAGTGACCAAGGGCGTCATCGAACTGGAGTGGGTGTGCCCGAACTGCGACAGCCGGAACCGCGGGTCGAAGAAGACTTGCGAGAATTGCGGCGCGCCTCAGCCCGAGAATGTCAAATTCCAGCGTCCGTCGGAGGAAAAGGTCATCACCGATGATAAAGTGGTGGCGGCAGCCAAGGCCGGCGCGGATATTCACTGCGGGTTCTGCGGCGCGCGCAACCCGGTCACTGCAACCACCTGCTCGCAATGCGGCGGCGACCTGAAGGAGGGAAAGGCGCGCCAGGCCGGGCAGGTTTTGCAGGCGGCTCTTATTCAGCCGAAAACTGTCCTGTGCAGGAACTGCGGAACCGAAAATCCGAGCAGCGAGCGCGCCTGTTCGAAATGCGGATCACCGCTGCCGCGCGCGGAAGTTCCTCAACCGGCAGCGCCTGTACAGGCTGTTGCAGCACCATCAGCGGCGGTACCTTCCGCTGTGGCTGTGAAGAAGAAACCGAACTGGTTGTTGTGGGGCGGAATCGGCGCGGCGCTGTTGATTTGCTGCGCGGCTTTCGTCTTGTTGTTTGCCGTCCCTTCACGTTCCGTACAGGGAACCGTGACGGATGTACAGTGGAAGACCTCCGTGCCGGTGCAGGAAATGCAGACGGTCCATTACACGAACGAATCCGGCAGCCCGCCCTCGGATGCATACAACGTCTCCTGTCATACCGAGAGCCGTGAAGTGTGCGAGGAAAAGGTGGTGGATACCGGCACCGGCTACGGCGAGGTGGTGGAGGAATGCCATGACGTATCCGAGCAGTACTGCGATTACACCGTGGATGAGTGGAAAACCATCCAGACGTATGACTTGAATGGGGACGACCTGTTCCCGGTCTACGCCGATCCGCAGTTGCTGGGGGAGCAGCGCCTGGGGGATGCCTCGGATGACTTCACGGTTCAGTTCAACACACCCGAGGGGAGCAAAAATTACTCAGCGGATTCGGTCGGTGAATTCCAGCAATTCCAGGTCGGCAGCGCGTGGACGCTCAAGCTGAACGCGATGGGCGGCGTGCTGGATGTGGTACCGTAAGGCAGGGACGACCGGAACAGTTTCGTCCATTCATCATGGCCGCGCCACTCCATCCGCCGGGG
>VGNF01000401.1 GCA_016866195.1 Chloroflexota bacterium
GGGGAACGAGATCCAGAAGTTCGGGATGAAGACCCTGTCATACCACGAGGGCATCCCCGGTCACCACTTCCAACTGTCCATCGCGCAGGAATTGAAAGGCGTGCCGTTCTTCCGGCGCATGGTGCCTTTCACGGCCTATGCCGAGGGTTGGGCGCTGTATGCCGAGAAACTGGCGCGCGAGATTGGCATGTACAAGGACGACCCCTACGGCGAACTGGGTTACCTCGATTCTGAATTGTTCCGCGCCGTGCGCCTGGTGGTGGACACCGGTCTCCATCATAAAAAATGGACGCGTGAACAGGCCATCGAGTACATGGAAGCCCACACCGCCAGCGCCCGCGAAACGGTGGTCAGCGAGATCGAACGCTACATCGTGATGCCCGGCCAGGCCTGCGCCTACAAGATCGGCGAGATCAAGATGGTCGAACTGCGCGATAAGACGAAGAAGGAACTCGGCGGCAGGTTCGACCCGCGCAAGTTCCACGATGTGGTCCTGAAGAACGGCTCCATGCCGCTCGACATCCTGGAGCAAGTGGTGGGTGAATATATCCGGTCTGAAAATGCCGCCTGATCTTCAATAACTCGAGTTATTCATGGAGTGTCATGCAAACGGTATTGCATGACACTTTTCTTTTTTCCTCAAATCTCCCTCGCGAAGCACACCCGGAGGGAGATTTCGATTCGGGGAGGGGCCGGGGGCGGGGCTGGAAATCCGTACTTCGAGGAAGCCTTGACTCTTCCAAGAAACTACTTGACATGGGACTGGTAAAAGCCATATGATACTAGTGTGATGCGGGATGTAATAACAAACATGGAGGCTTGCCTTGAGCGATTTGGTCAATCCTTATATTGCAGGCGCACCGGTGGTCGAGGCCAGGATGTTCTTCGGACGCGAGGACATTTTCCAGTGGATCGAGAACAGCATCGCGGGCCGTTATGCGGACCATATCCTGGTGGTGCATGGCCAGCGACGGGTGGGGAAAACCTCGGTGCTCAAGCAATTGGGCAACCGCCTCCCAAAACGATACATCCCCGTCTTCTTCGACCTGCAAGGTCGCACACACACCACGCTGGATCACTTCCTGTGGTGGCTGGCGCGCGAGACCGTGCGCGTGCTTAAGCAGGAACGCAGTATCGAAGTCCGCGCCCCGGAAAAAGATGATTTCGCCAAGGACCCGGAATACTTCGAGAACGCCTTCCTGCCGGGTTTGGGACCTGCCATAGGGGACAACAGCCTGCTGTACACCTTCGATGAGTTCGACAACCTGGAAGAGAGCGACGTCAAGGAAGAACTGGCCCGCCCACTGACCGATTACCTGCGCCGCCTGATGGGCCGCGGGGAGATGAACTTCATCTTCTCCATCGGCTCCTCGGGCCGTAAACTGGAGAACATGCAGGCGGCCTACACCGAGTTCTTCAAGACCGCCCTTTATAAAAAGATCAGTTTCCTATCCAAAGAACAGACGCACGGCCTGGTGACGCGCCCTGTGGAGGGCGCGCTCGAATACGAGCGCGCTGCGGTGGAACGCATCTACCGCATTACCTCCGGGCATCCCTACTTCACACAACTGACCTGCCACGAACTCTTCGCCCGCTGCCAGAGCACCCAACAGCGCAAGATCGCGGTTGTAGACGTCGAATCCGTCCTGGACGACGTGGTCGAGCGCGGCACCGTCAACCTGAAATTCGTCTGGGACGAAGCCTCGGATATCGAGAAGTGGAGCCTGGCCGCGCTGGCGCACCTGGACAAAGCGGACAACCGCGTCCTGGCCGACTTCCTGCGCAAGAACCGTGTGCGCTTCAGCGAAACCGACCTGGCCTCCGGCCTGCTCCACCTGCGCGAGAAGGATGTCCTCACCCCCGATAACCGCTTCGTCATCCACCTGATGCGGCTCTGGTTGCAGAAGAACCGCCCCATCGAGCAGGCCCGCGAGGAACTGACTGAAGCCAACCCGATCGCCAACCGCTTCATCGAGATTGGTCTCGAGTTCCGCGACGGAGGCGATTACGAGAAAGCGATCAGCTACTTCCGCCAGGCGCTCTCGGTTGCCGCGGATAACCTGCAGGCCCAGGTGGGG
>VGNF01000402.1 GCA_016866195.1 Chloroflexota bacterium
CCCCATGCATCGCCAATCGCTGTCCGGTCCCTAGATTTGACCCTGCGCGCCGGCACGCCGGCATAAATGGAGCCCGGTTCAGCGTCTCTCAAGAGTACGGCATTCGCGCCCACCTGCACATCATTTCCCACCCTCACGTTCCCCAGGATCTGTGCACCGGCAAACACCGTAACATTGTCACCGATCCAGATTGACTCGGAGGGTGAATTAAGGTGACGCTGCCCAATCGTGACTCCCTGATGAACGATGAAATTCCTGCCAATCGTAAATCGGGGGCCGATGACAAGCCCCATACCATGTTGAATATTTAATCCAGGACCAATTTCCGTACTGTAATACAGTTCCATTCCCGTCCGCATCCGCATCAAGCCTGCAAGATAAGGAAGAAGCGGATGATCGGGCTCCTCCAGGAATATTGCCCGTTCGAGGCGATAGTAAAATACAGCCTCCAAACACACATCTTTGTGGAAGGAATTGAACAGGGATGTGTCGTTAAAACCGGCTGCGAGCCAATGGGGGTGTTTCGCGCTGAAATCCAATTGCAGAACATCCAGAATTCTATCCAGGAAACGAAAACTGTCTGTTACCCATTGGGTTGGATGGTCATAAAAATTCGCATCCAGAAGCTTGTTGAGGAAACTTGTATATCGGTTTCTCATACCCTTGTCTTCGACCACCGTTCAGGAAACCACATGGCGGAGCTTCCACTCCCCGTTAACTTGGCCCCATAGATGAGGAGGGCGGAATTGATCACACAACTCGATAAACTCCTCACTATCCAGACCGATATACTCTAGCACCTCGCGAAAATACTGCTTTGGAAACTCACCATCAAACTGCCGTACCAGGGCAACACCCTCCTCGCGCGTCAAATGCTTGTTACGAATTTCCTGCGAAGCGTCATAGGAAGCACGGCCAAGTCCGAATTTCATGTAGGTAGTGTAATAGTGAAGGTCGTCGATTTTATCGTCGATACTGTTGTACTTGCTGTATGTTCCCTCGGTGCGAAAAGGACGGGATTCAAATCCCGTGTTCTCAACAGCATAATAGTATGCCTCCTGAGGAGTCCATTTAATGTAATAACCCAGATAATGCACTTCGATGTCGCTTTTCTCCAGTGCCTGGTGGTCGGCGGGTAAATATGGAAGCAGATCGATCATGGTCAGACCGTGCTTCTTCGTCAATTCACGAACGGGCAGGCCGGCAAGATATATCTCTTCGACATTTTTCATGACATAATAGGACTTATCACGCAGGGAAGTTGAGTTTTCAGCGAGAGGATTGCCATACTCAGCCTCGTTCTCGCCGTAAAAAATTAGCGGAATTCCGTGTTGCATCGCAATCTTGGGAGCCAGGTTCTTCTGCCCAAGGATAAAGGTTTGAAAGGGATGCAACAAATTTTGAATGCTAAGGCGTGTAAGCAGCTTCTGGATCTTCGGATTTGGACGAAAGGTAACATTGTCAAAACCACCGATTTCCAGCCAGTTCTTGAAATTTTGCCAACCGTAATCGGTATATAGGATCGGCGGCCAGGTACAGGTTAGCGGATGCATGCCATATTTGTATTTCAGGAGATGTGCCTGCATGGCACTATCCTTGCCGCCGCTTCCCGGAACAAGACAATCATACTGCCCATCACTGCGCCGGTATTTTTCCAAAAGCCGGACCAGTTCCTCTTCACGCTCAAACCAGTTGATTCGTTCCTTTTCCTCTGAATGCCGGCAGGCATCGCATATGCCCTCCTCGTCGATCTGAAGATATTTTGCCCCTGTGCGATCAGGGGTGTGTTTGAATTCAGGGATTGACGCCGGGCGCTGGTTGGACATCACACAGCGCTTGCAGTACTTTACCTCCAACGGCAATCCATTTTTCGCAACAGTCTCGTTTTCCGGGGTCATCATCGACTATATCTCCTCTTCTCCAAAATGCTTCGTACGTTCTTGTAGATTTTCAATCCCTCCAATCCGCTTCTCTCGGGATGAAATTGGAAGGCGAATACATTGTCCCTCAACAGACCGGAACAAAAATCCTCCTCCCCATATCGGGTCAGCGAAATGATGACGT
>VGNF01000403.1 GCA_016866195.1 Chloroflexota bacterium
ACAGTCCGGCATCCCTCCGCATGGTTTCCAGTGAAACTTTTAGTACATCGAGTGTCTCGGAGTAGAAACCGCTCAAGAAGGGGATATAGGTGAGCATCGCGGCAGTGATCCGCTCGGGACGGGCGACTTCCTTGACGAATTTGGCGGGGTTTTGACCTTTTCTCATGAGGTATCAGGTTTCAGGTTTAAAGTTTCAGGTTCCAAGTTGAAGGTATCAGGTTCCAGGTTGAAGGTATCAGGTTATCGAGGATGGTCGCTAATGCATTCTCAACAGTTTCATGATCCGCTTTTTCCACCGCTTGGGACGCGCAACGTTCTCGGTCATGTTTTCGGGCAGGAAGAAGAAGACCGCCCTCAAAAACAGTTCCACGCCGCGCATGAAACGCAGGTAGGACATGCCCGGGCGCGCCAGTTTACCATTGACAAGGGAGTGCGTTGAATCCAAAACCGTATAGCGGATATTGGCCTGTCCGCCGGCGAGGCGAATGTTCTCATTGGAATCCGGGTGATCGTAATGAGCCTTCGCCCCGGGCAAATGCGAATAATCGTGATTTTGATGCACGATCATGACCGACGGCGTACCATCGATCACCGGCCATTTCTCCTTGCGGGCTTTGTAGATCATCCAGTTATCCCAGCCGGCGCGACCGATGGAAAAATCGGGGATCTCCGCATAGCAGGATCTCGGGAAGAGAAAAAAATCAGAGCCGGCAGGTTTATGGAGCGCACCTAGACGGCGGACGGTCGACGACAGACGATCCTGCCAGCCTTCCGTAAAGTCGATCGGCTGATTTACATCCAGGTCCCAGCGCCTGCTTAACAGGACGAAATCGTTCTTCATGCGGGCCGCCTGCCTCGCCGTCTCCACAAATTCCGGCATCAGGATCATGTCGGAATTGACGATGCAAAGCAATTCACCTGCGCCGAACTGGCGCGTGGTTTGAATCATGGAGGAAACCAGCGGCACACCTCCCTCCTTGCGTTTTACATCGGGAATGTGCATAACATTGAACTCCCGTGCAACCGAGGCGAGGCCGGCCTCGTCTCCGAGGAGGATCACTTCGGTATCCGGCAGCAGAGTCCACGACCGGATCGCGTTGCGTTGAATCAGTCCGACATGCGGATCGGTGAAAGGCTTGGGGGCGGAGAAAAGTGTGATCAGTGGCACAGCAATCAGATCCCTGCAGCCCTTTCATCGATATCCTTGAGCGTCTTGTGCGGAACGCCGGCGTTGATCTGCATTAACTGCGGTTCGTTGTGAACCAGGTCCAGCACATCCTTCCACGAAAAATCGTCGCGACCATTAAATCGTGCGTAAACCTGCCGTATGAATTCCAGATCCTGCCAGGTGTCCACCGTCCAGCGGTAATCTCCGAAGTCGGTCGTGTGATGGAGCAGGGCGATTTTGTATGCGCGCGGGGAAATTCCGGTTTCCAGGGTTCGACCCTGACGGACGAGTTCGACCCCCTCATACAGAAACGGCATGACATGTTCGCGGTGTTGCGGTTCCCCGGCTTTCTTCCAAGCCTGCTGCAGGGCTCTGAACGTGCAGGCTTCCACATCCAGCCCGATGGGATAGGAACGTTTCCAGGGCGGGGGGAGGCGGTTGCAAACAAAGTCGTATCCACCATCCAGGAGGATATGGATTATCTCGTCGATCAGGGTCGGATCGATCAGCGGGCAGTCGGCCGTGATGCGGACAATCACATCGGCTTTCAATTGGCTGGCAGCCTGGAAAACCCGATCCAACACATCAAACTGACTGCCGCGCGTGCAGGGGATGCTGCCGAAGTCACAATACTCGGCCACCGCATCATCCGTGGAATCTGTCGAAGTGGCAAAGACTGTCTCGGAAACTGAGGCCGCTCGCGAGGTCCGAATAAAGACCCGCTGCAGCATCGGCTGGCCCTCAATATCCGCAAGGATCTTGCCCGGCAGGCGTGAAGAGGCCATGCGACCCTGTATGATGGCCGCCACCTTTGAGTTCAAGATACCTCTCCCTCAAACGGAAGCGGTAGAGGGACAACAAATCCCCTCTCCCTGAATTTTTCAACATAAAAA
>VGNF01000404.1 GCA_016866195.1 Chloroflexota bacterium
CGGCGTATCGGCGGCAAAGGAATTTACCGCCACGACGACGTTCACGCCGTACTTGAGCGCGTTCTCGATATGCTGGACCATGTTGGGCATGCCTTTCCTGAGCAAATCGAGATTTTCGTCGGTGTATTCAGGAGCGAGCGGTTTGCCTGCCACGACCTTTGGTCCACCGCCGTGCATCTTGAGCGCGCGTACCGTTGCCACCAGCACCACCACATTCGGAGTCAGGCCGGAGTAGCGGCACTTGATGTCCATGAATTTTTCCATGCCGATGTCCGCGCCGAAGCCGGATTCGGTGATGACGTAATCCGCGAGCTTGAGCGCGATCTTGTCCGCGATGATCGAGGATTGGCCGTGCGCGATGTTGGCGAACGGTCCCGCATGCACAATGGCGGGGGTCCCCTCCAGCGTCTGCATCAGGTTGGGCTTGATGGCGTCCTTCATCAGGACGGTCAATGCCCCGGCCACGCCAAGGTCCTCGGCTGTCACTGCTTCGCCGCGTTTGTTCACTGCCACGACCATCCTGCCCAAACGGTCGCGCATATCTTCGAGTCCGGTAGTCAGGGCGAGGATCGCCATGATCTCAGACGCGACGGTGATGTCGTAGCCGGAGCGGCGCTCGTGACCGGCTTCATCTTTCCCAAGACCAACCTGGATTTCGCGCAGGAAGCGGTCGTTGACGTCAATCACACGCCGGGGCTGAACCCCATTCGGGTCGATATCGAGCCGGGCAAAGCGGGATTTCTCTTCCTGCGTCAGGTCATTGGGATTTGTTTTGTTGATCCCCAATTTTTTGAGTCTCCTCAGCATGGTGGGGGAGAACTTGCGGTTCCCTTTTTTATCAGGCGGGCAAAGTGCATTGAACAGTTTCTCGTCGTCCGGCGTTACCTTTTCATGCAGCATGCGCGCGTCCAATGCGGCGGCGCACAGGTTGTGCGCTGCGGTGATTGCATGGATGTCACCGGTCAGATGGAGGTTGAAATCCTCCATCGGGATGATCTGGGAATATCCGCCGCCGGCCGCGCCGCCCTTGATGCCGAAGGTCGGTCCCTGTGAGGGCTGGCGGATGACTGTCATCACGCGCTTGCCCAGGTGCGCGCCGAGCGCCTGGCAGACGCCCACCGTGGTCGTGGTCTTGCCTTCACCCAAAGGCGTGGGAGTAATGGCGGTCACGTCGACATACTTGCCATCTTTTCGTCCCTTGAGGCGTTCCAGAATTTCCAGCTTGATCTTGGCTTTGTATGGACCGAACAGCTCCAATTCGCTTTCCTTGATCCCCAACTCTGCTGCGATTTGCAGAATGGGCTTGAGTTTACCCGCCTGGGCGATCTCGATATCCGAGGGGACAGGTTTGAGCAGTTTGAGTTTGGTTGGAGCGTAGGGGAATTTCTTGACGGGGGCTTTCTTTACAGCCTTTTTGGCCACAGGTTTTCGCTTCGGTGCAGCCTTTTTTGCCTTGGCTTTTCGTTTGGGTGCCATCATTTCTCCTTTGAAATTATATATAATACGGTGTCCCAATTATCGAAAATTTTCACAAAAAAAGCAAGAGAATTTCGTCACTTCTTTGTCATTTCAGGATATCAGCAATGTTCCTACATTTTCCCCGCCCAATGCACGGGTCAAATTCCCTTTCAATTCGGCTGAAAAGATCTGGGCTGTGAGCTCTGGGTGGTCCTGAATAAGAGCGAGCATGTTCTCAACCTTGGCTCTCATTCCACCGGTGACGTCAGTGCTGACGGAGCCGCTGATCTTTGCCTGGGTTTTTAGGAAATTGCTTGAATGGATTTCCCGAATCAAGTGGGTGCGAGCAGGAAAATCTGCCCACACGCCGGCTTCAATTCCTGCCAGCAGGATTCTGGAAGCGGAAAATTCCTGGAGGAGGAATGAGAAAACATCCTCGGTGGATAGGATCGTCCCCCCGCGCACCTCGTCAAAAGTGACGTCACCGTAGACGACGGGAAGAATTCGAGCCTCAAGTGCTTTTCGTATAGCCATAACAATATAATGGGTTACTTTCCTATCGTGCGATACGAACATAGATGA
>VGNF01000405.1 GCA_016866195.1 Chloroflexota bacterium
GGGGGCAGGATCAATCCCTGGTCGTCGCCGTGGGTCATGATGATCGCACCCACCATGCGCGTGGACAGACCCCAGGAGGTGGTCTCACAATATTGCAGGGAATTATTGGAATCCAGGTACTGAATGTCAAACGCCCGGGCAAAATTCTGGCCGAAGTAGTGCGAGGTGGCGGATTGAAGAGCGCGTTTATCCCGCATCATGCCCTCGATGGAAGTGGTGATCTGGGCTCCGGCAAACCGTTCGGTTTCGCTTTTGTACCCCTTGATCACCGGGAGTGCCGCATCCGTGATCGCAAAATCGGCATAGATCTCCAGGATGCGGTTCATTTCCTCGATGGCTTCCTCTTTCGAGGCATGGGCAGTGTGCCCTTCCTGCCAGTAGAATTCCGCGGTGCGCAGAAATAGTTTTGTCCTCATTTCCCAGCGCAGCACGCTGCCCCATTGATTGATCAGCACAGGCAAATCCCGCCAGGATTTAATCCATTTGGAATACATATACCCGATGATGGTCTCCGAAGTGGGACGTACGACCAGGGGTTCCTCCAGTTTCTCGCCTCCGCCGTGGGTCACCACCGCCAGTTCGGGTGCAAACCCCTCCACATGTTCCTTCTCCTTTTCGAAGAAGGACATGGGAATCAGGGTCGGGAATGCGGCGTTTACGTGTCCCGACTCTTTGAAACGTCTATCAAGGGCTGCGGTGATATTTTCCCATAATGCCCATCCATACGGGCGCACGACCATGCAGCCGCGCACCGGGGCGTAATCTGCCAGTTCTGATCTTAAGACCAGCTGGTTGTACCATTCGGCGAAATCCTCCGCCTGGGTTGGTAGTTTTTCTTCAGCCATTTGATCTCCGATTTGTTGGTTTTTCCTGATCGTTATTCTCTGGTAAGAGGGAGTTATCCTTTTCCTGTTTCCGATATTAGCTTTACAGCGGTATCCACGCTATCAGCAAAGTATAACAATTCCCGTTGTAGACCAGGGATATAACTATTGAACTCTTTGAACATTTGTCCAAATACGGATTTCCATCCGCCCCCGAGCAGGATCAGAGGTTTGGGAGGCTGGGCGTTGATAATCATCAAATTCCACATTAACGCGATCTCCGCCAATGTACCCGGTCCGCCGGGGAGGGCAATGCCAGCATCACCTTCGAGTACAAGGCTTTGCAGGCGGTCAAACAAAGTGGATCGCCTGCGTTCCTCCTTGACCCAGGGGTTGTGCCGGATTTTCCGCCAGGCTTCAATCTCATCGCAGGTCACACCGACAACGTGTCCGCCAGCCTCATGTGCACCCCGTGAAGCCGCTTCCATGATTCCCATGTACCCGCCTGTAATCACCACATATCCCAGATTGGCGAGTTGAGCCCCTAGTTCCCGCGCCTGTTCGTAGGCAGAAGATCCCTCTTGAGCTTGTGATCCTCCAAACACAACAACGTTCATACAGCTCCTGTCGAAACAAAAACGGCTCCTCAGGTCTGGGAGCCGTGTGGATGCAGCAAATCGAACCTAACCAGACCGGGTAGATTTTTGGCTTCGCGGGGACGGGTTGGGTGCGATCAGCATGCCGTGGATTATAGTATTTGAAGTTGCGCTTTGCAAGGTCGAGATCCTCGCCAGGTTCGACCTGTGCATGGATTTCAGTGCACTCTTGCAATGCCGGACGTAAGGAACGCCTGGAGTACAATAGGCGGGGAGGGTCAATGCCGCCGCTGCTGAAATTCCTCATCCATCGGCTTCTGTTTGCCGCGGTCTCGCTGATTCTCATTACCTTCGTTCTTTACGCAGGCTCAAACATTATGCCACCGGAGGCCCGCGCAGCCCTGTATATGAGTAATTCTAAGAGGGAGTTGACGGAGGAACAAAGGCAGCGCTTGATCGACGTCATCATCCAATCCCATCGGCTGGAGGATCCCCTGGTCGTTCAATATGTCTCCTGGCTTGGAACCCTGACATCCGGGTCCTGGGGATATAGCCCGGTTTTGCATGAGAATGTCCTGCCTCTCTTCTGCGCCGTACTC
>VGNF01000406.1 GCA_016866195.1 Chloroflexota bacterium
CCCCCATCCAAGCCGCCGGTTTCCTGACTTGCCAGCGGGCTGGTCGGATTCGTGAAATACACCTCCAGGGAGGAGCCGCGTGTTCCATAGCCGGCAGGCAATTGAATGTCCGTCAGGAGTGGAAGAACCGTGGAAGTTGGAGGGCTTTCCGTTTGAACATTCGAAATCGAGGAGATGGAATCAGGCAGATTCAAACCGCAGGCCGCGCAGGTGACCGCCAGAAAGGATGGGATCCATATACTTTTCATGTCGTTCCCTTAATGATTATAGCCCGGATGATATAATCCCCGCGCTCCATGACCGAATCCACCGCCAATCGACAGATCGCACGCGCCGCCGGCACAGTAATGGTCGCGCTTGTATTAGGGCAAATAGCCGGCCTGATTCGAGGGATTCTCGTAGCCGGGGCGTTTGGAGCCTCCCCGGATCTGGATGCGTTCTATGCAGCCAATCGGGTGAGCGAGACCCTGTTCCTTCTGGTGGCCGGCGGAGCGCTCGGATCCGCTTTTATTCCAACTTTTACCGGCCTGCTCGCCAAGGGAGATCGGTCTTCCGCCTGGAGGCTCGCTTCGGCACTCGCCAGCATCGTCACGCTTGTGCTCGGTATATTGGCGTTGATCCTGGCTGTGCTCGCCCCGCAGGTGGTGCGTTACGCACTCGCTCCCGGACTGTCCTCTGATCCAAATCTATTTGCATTAACGGTAAATCTGCTTCGAATCCAATTGATCTCTGCCATCCTGTTTGGCCTGGGAGGATTGGTCATCGGGATCCTAAATGCCCACCGGGTATTTTTGATCCCGGCGTTGATGCCGGCCGCCTATCAATTCGGAATCATCCTGGGCACACTCCTGTTGGCCCCAACGATTGGAATTTACGGACTGGCATGGGGTGTGGTCGTCGGAGCCGGATTTTATCTCGTCCTCCAACTTCCGCCCTTATGGAGGCAGAACGGGACCTATTCGCCGACCCTCGGGTTGCAGAACCCTATAGTGCGCGAAGTGATCCTATTAATGGGACCGCGCTTGCTCGGCGTTGCCGTGGTGCAATTGAACTTTTGGGTCAACACATGGCTGGCCTCGCGCATGTCCCCCGGCAGCGTCAGTGGATTGTATTATGGATTCTCCCTGATGCTCATGGCTCAGGCAGCAATCGCCCAATCGGTCGCCATCGCAGCCATGCCAACGTTCTCCTCCCAGCACGCGCTTGGGAAGAGGGATGAAATGCGCGCCTCGCTTGCCGCATCCCTGCGCGGTGTAATCCTGCTTGCGACCCCCGCCAGCCTCGGATTGATGCTTCTTCGAGACCCCCTCATCTCTTTATTATATGAACGAGGGGAGTTCGATGCGCGCTCGGTTCAAATCGTTTCCTGGGCACTTTTGTGGTACGCCGCGGGATTACTTGGACATGCCATCATGGAAGTGCTCACACGCGCTTTCTACGCACAGCATGATACACGCACGCCCGTGATCATTGGAACGATCGCCATGGGATTGAATGTAGTCTTTAGCATTGCCTTTTCGATCTGGTTTGAATCCCTCGGCTGGCTGCCTCTTGGTGGATTGGCTTTCGCGAATTCTCTGGCAACTGCCATCGAAGCAGCCGCCCTTTTCCTGCAAATGCGAAAGCGATTGAACGGGATTGAAGGTTTCCATATTCTCCGCGGCTTTCTCTTCTCCGCGCTCGCCGCTGGCGCAATGGCATTGTGCATTATCCCCCTGCAACAAACCATGAAGAACCAAAATGGTTGGGTCGCCGTTCCCACGCTGATCCTTTGCGGTGGTGGTATCTATCTCGCCACCCTGCGAATCTTGCGCGTCCCCGAAATACTCTTCGTCTACTCCGCCTTGCTCAGAAAATGGAGGAGATGATCAACGCCAGAGGAGCCATTGCACGATGGCGACCAGCAGCCCAAGCAGGATTCCCCCCACCACCTCGAGCGGAGTGTGACCGATCACCTCGCGCAGCTCATCCTCTGTCCACATATGCCCTTTCAACCCC
>VGNF01000407.1 GCA_016866195.1 Chloroflexota bacterium
AGAGCAAGAGCTCATCCCGCTTCTTCCTTCACCTTTCACTTTTGCTCAAACAGCCAAAGTTCAGGCTTTCGATTCCACTTTAAACAGGAAAGCGACAGTTCCTCCCCCGCAGGCGACCGGCGCTGTTTCAATCAAACCGTCTTCTCTCTCACATATTCTTCCTTGTAGAACTTGGGCACCCAGTAGCCATCCGGCATCTGCACCCAGGTGATCGTATACTCCGTGCCGACCAGCGGGGGGATGCGCTCTGTCACCACCTGCGTGACTCCGCTGTTGAAGATGGTCCCGACCGGCAAATTCGGCTTGGTGATGATCTGGTACATCGAGGGCGTCTGCCGCGGCTTGACCGGCTTCACCACGATGTAATCCCCGGGCGGAGGAGGAGGCGGTACGAACCCATCCACGAATATGGCGATGTGCGTTCCCACAGGTCGCTCCTGACCGGGCACACCATCGTCGATGGGAGAGTTCACCACGCGGTCGTTCAACCACATGGTGCTGCTCCCGCCGCCGTCCAGATCGATCGCCTTCCAGGCACCGAACTCGATCATGAGCCGCGCCGCATCGTACAGGTCCATGCCGATGTTGTTGGGACCTTGGCGCCCATCCACCACGCACTCGATCAGTTTTTCATCCTGTGTTACACCCACCAGCGTCCGCGGATGCACCTCCTTCCACGCCGCCGAGGTGCTCGGGCTGATCTTGCCGTTCACCACGATGAAGCGCTTGCCCGCCAGCGCATTGAATTTTTTCTCGACCGAGCTATAGGCGTTGATCTGCGGCTTGTTCCCGGCGGTCAGGTTGACCCAGGGCTGGTAGGGAATCACGTTCTGATAGATCACGCCCTGCGAGGCATGCAACCCCGTGGCATGCGAAGCGCCATAGTCCCCGCCGTTGATCACGAGCTGCGCCCCGAGTTGGCGTGCCACGGTCGAGACCTGCTTGCGGCCGAACTTGGTCACGAGGAAATGTTTGCCACTCGGGTCGATGACGGCGATGTGACAGTGGGAATGATAGCGGCGTACTTTGTGGAACTCCACTCCGGCGAACGGTTGGGTGTGCTCTTCGACGAAGGGATCCGGCAGGGGCGGTTTCTCGTTGATCCATGTTTTCAGGTCAGCCAGCGTCCCGGGATACACATCCACATCGATGGGCTTGGCGCTGCCCGGCAGAATCAATCGGTCTCCCGAGGCCTGCCACATCTTCATGCGCCCGGGCACCTTGGCGATGTTGGCCGGCCCCGGCAGTGCATCCACCTGCGCCCGAACCTGCGCCCAGGTCCGGTTTTCCGCCGAGTTCGGATACAACGAGAAGGGGTATTGCGCCCACCAATAGTCGGCATCCGTCGGCCAGGTGCTGAGCAGACCCAGATACGCCTCGCCGGTATAGATCATGAAATTCCAGCGCGGCTTCACCAGTTGACAGAATTTGGCCACCTGCGCGGCATACGTGACCGGCGAATACCCCGGATAGGCTACTTCCACATCCACCATGACCGCACCCGCCTCGTAGGGCATGTGTTTGACGAACCAATCGTAATTTGCCTGTCCGTCCACCCACGGGTTGTAGACGAAGTACGGCACTCGCAGCAGGTCTGCATTGCCGGTCTCCTGCCATTGGGTTGTGAAATTGGCATCGAGGTGATGCCCGCCCTCCATGTGATTCATGCGAATGATCATCCCCACCACATTGTTCGCCTTCAGGTCGGCTTCGTTGATCGTCTCCGCTTCATAGGTATCCACCAGCAAAAGATAATCGTTCACTGTGACTCCTTTGCAATTTCGATGCCCATCGCCCCCTTCCACAAAATCCATGACAGCATCAGTATATCGGTTTTACGGGCCGGTTTCAAGAGGATCGGTTCGGCGTGTTTGTATCACAGACGGTGGGCGAAAATTGGAAAAAGGCAATTCCAGGAGGAAGGGAAAGGGAAATCACTCTCAAACGCCCGCGGTTCCAGAGATCAGGAGGCCATTGTGCATGCCCGGCCAAGT
>VGNF01000408.1 GCA_016866195.1 Chloroflexota bacterium
CTTCGCCCAATAATAATCCATGACCCGTCACGCGGCCCTCGCGCGCATGCTCCCTGTCCAATCCCCGGCAATTGCACCCGGTGCCGGAGACGATCGCGATTCCCCAGCCTTCCTCTGTTCCGGCCACGATTCCAAGCACCGCGTCATTGACGAATTTGAACGGAGCATTCAATCCCAGACGTTGTATGGTGGATCTTGTGATTTCGCGTTCCGATGCCCAATCGTATCCTGCCACACCGAAACCTGCACCCGCGATCCCATCCCTGGTCAAGCCGGATTCGCTCAACGCCTGATGCATGGCCTGGTTCATGGCTTCGAACATGCCGTCGTAGCCGACGGATTCGTGGTTGGCCGCGCCGCTTTCGCCGAATCCCACTGCCCGCCCGGATCGATCGACAATGAGGGCATGGGGGGTCGTGGAACCCAGATCCAGGCCAAGATAATGGATTGTTTCCATGGGTTCAATGTCTGCCCGTGATCATTTCCAGAACCGGGGCAGGTGTTCGCGATGTGTCTTGAGCATGTCATCCAGTACAGCCTGCACTTGATCTGCCTTTGGCCCGAGGGGATGAGCCAGCAAGGCTTGATAAGCCGCGTCGCGGTCCCCGTGGACCGCCGCCTGGATGGTTAAAAACTCACATACCTTCACCGCCGAGATCAGGCCGAAACATGTTGCGGGAAGCGGATCGGTGGGGATGGGGGTGATGCCGCTCTTCTTCACTTTGGATGGAATTTCGAGCACCCAGTTCGCAGGCCAATCTAGGACGGCGCCATTGTTCCGGGTGTTTACAATATGAGTCTCACCCAGGTCATTGTAGTGGGCGGCAAGAAGTTGTGTGGCGACGGTTGAGTAATAGGCGCCGCCGCGCTTCATCAGATCGGTGGGCGGTTCCTTCAAATTTGGGTCGGAGTATTGCTCCAGCAGGGTCTTTTCGATTTCGAGCACCTCCTCCGCGCGTGAAGGAGGCCATTCTTCCTGCTCTTTTAATTTCCTGTCCGTATGATAGAAATACTGCAAGTAATAATTCGGCAACAGTTTCAATACTTCAATCGTGCGTGGATCCCATTCGGGATGTTCGTGCCCTTTCAATTCCTCGACGTATTCCCGGATAACCTGCAGCCAGACATCCTCCCCGTCAATGGTGAAACCGCGATGCCATGAGAGATGATTCAAGCCGAGTGTCATCAGTTCGGCCTGCTCAGGCAGGATCTTTCTGCCCGTCGCCTGTTCCAGCATTTCGATGATGCGCATCTTTGTCGTGATTGGGACGTTGCACACCCCGAGCGCGGGGACCTGCGGGGCATAGTCGCTCAGGGCTTGCGTGATCAGGCCTGCTGGATTTGTGAAGTTGACCAGCATCGCACCCGGCTTTGAAAGTTCACGCATGTCATCGGCAATCTTTAATATGATGGGTATGGTCCGCAGGGCTTTTGCCATACCGCCCACACCCGTGGTCTCCTGACCGATTAATCCATGGCGCAAGCCGAGATATTCATCGCGCCGGCGTGCCTCCATGTGGCCAACCCGTAATTGGGTCAGTACATAGGCTGCGTCCATCAGCGCATCACGTTGATCGGTGCTCAGTATGACTCTGAATGGATTTCCCCTGGCTGCGACCATCCGTTGTGCGAATCCGCCCACGATATCCAGCCGGTCCTCGTCGATGTCCATCAGGCATAATTCGCCAATGGGAAACCCCTCCATGCGGGCCAGAAAGCCGTTGATGAGTTCAGGTGTATAGGTGGAACCCCCACCGACAACTGCAACTTTTAACATTGGGTCCTGATTGGATCCCTTTTTTACCCCCTCCTTGCCATTCGGGAGGGGTGGATGGGTGGCATGTGATTACTTTTCCACGCCGGTGATCACGATGCCTTGCATGAATTGGCGCTGTGCCAGGAAGAACATTACTGCCGGCAGCAGCATGGCCAGGACGGCTGTGGCCGCTGAACGACCGGGGTAGGTGCTGAAGGTGGGGG
>VGNF01000409.1 GCA_016866195.1 Chloroflexota bacterium
TTTTCGATCTTGGCACGGCGCACGCGACCCTTGTGAGGTGTGTCGACGCTGTGCGGAGCGCACGCCAGCAGCACATCGGCCATGATGTCGGCCAGGACGCGGGATTTCTTTTCATCGAAGCCGCGCTGCGTGATCCACGGCGTGCCGAGGCGGATGCCGCTCGGTTCGAGCGAGTTCCTGTCTCCGGGGATGGTGTTGCGGTTGACGACGATCCCGACGATGTCGAGGATGCGCGCCGCCTGGTCGCCCGTCAGGGATATGCCCTCGGGCGATTTGACCGTTGTCACATCCAGGTTGAGCATGTGACAATCCGTGCCGCCGAACGGGACGCGCAGGCCGCGCTTTTTGAACTGATCCACCATGGCCTGTGCATTTTTGATCGTCTGCGCCTGCAATTGCTTAAATTGCTTGGTCTGCGCGAGTTTGAAGGTCAACGCCAGTGCCGCAAATACGTTCACATGCGGACCACCCTGCTCGCCGGGGAAGACCGCCTTGTCGATCTTCTTCGCAATCTCAGGAATCGTCGTGAGCAGCACCGCGCCGCGCGGACCGTCAAGGCTCTTATGGGTGGTCGACATGACCACGTGCGCATGTCCGATCGGCGAGGGGACGACGCCCGCCGCGACCAGGCCGCCGATGTGCGAGATATCGGCCAGGAAGTACGCGCCGACCTCGTCCGCGATCTCACGGAACTTCTTCCAATCCGGCACCCAGGAATAGGACGAGTACCCTGCGATGAGAAGTTTCGGTTTGGCTTCGAGCGCCAGCTTGCGGATGGCCGCGTAATCCAATCGCTCGTTATCATCGACCGTGTAGTGCACCGCCTTGAACCACTTGCCCGAGCGGTTGACCGAGGAACCGTGCGAGAGATGCCCGCCGTGCAGCAGGTTGAGTCCCATCACGGTATCGCCCAGGTTGAGCAGGGCCTGATAGACCGCGTTGTTGGCGGGCGCGCCGGAGAGCGCCTGCACGTTGACGAAGATCTGATCCGCCGAGTACCCGTTAGCCGCGAAGGCTTCCGCGGCGCGGCGGCGCGCCAATGCCTCGGCCGCATCCGCATATTCCACGCCCTTGTAATAGCGCGGGTCGCTGCTGCGCCGAAAGTGAGCCAGCCGCGCCGGGTAATCGAGGATCTCGTCCTCCGTCATCCAGCGCGTATCCTCGTCTGGATAGCCTTCGGCGTAGATGTTCTGAAAGGCCGAGGCCAGCGCCTCGCGCACCGCCAGCGGCGCGGTGGATTCGGAGGGGATCAGGATCAGCTTGCGATACTGCCGTTCGGCTTCCAGTTGGGTGAGTTCGTGTGTTTCGGGGTCGAGTTTGGCGAGCGAAGCGCGGACTAAGAAATCGGGCATCGATGTGTCTCCTTGGTTAGTCATGCTGAGGAGCGGCGAAGCGCCTCATTTGTTGCAGGATCCTTCGCTGCGCTCAGGATGACATCGGTATTTGTCAGACCAAGCGAATTGTAGGACGGGAAAGGACGGAGGTCAAGTGAAAAAAAGCATGAAGAGACAAAACATCCCGCCGGAAGAAGGAACTGGCGGGATGATCTAAATCTTAGAATCGCATAAATCAAGGGGTGGGGTATGGACTTGGAATGTCAACGATTTGCACAGAATCAACATCGGCGCCATCACTTGGAGGTGCAATAGGTGCCTGCACAGCCAGGTAAGAATAATTTCCCGCTGGTGGATAGCTGGGTGCGTTATCCACATCAATCAATATACCTGTATCAATTGGTGATCCATATAATTCGGAGTATGGGATGTTTTGATTATCCGTTTCAGATCCCGCAATATCACCTACTGTCGAATTATTGTCGGGCACACCATCACCCCAATTAAATACGACATAATAACAGCCTATCCGTAAATAGGGACGAACATTAACAAAAAGACACTCCTGGTGCAGAATTGCAGGTGCAACCCAAACAACCTGCAAGGAGTGTCCAATGAGTTATACCACGCTGTGGGAGGTTCCCG
>VGNF01000410.1 GCA_016866195.1 Chloroflexota bacterium
TTATGATTATCGGGGACCATCGCTTGAAAAAGTGGAAACCTCTGCGGCGGCCTCCGCGAAGTTTGCCGCCGTCGATTCCCCCCTGAACGATTCGAAGATCATGAGTGCCCTGCAGAAGGATTTCACCGATTGGGTGTACCGTAATTCCACGGTGGCCGCGCGGGCAAATAAGGTGCTCAAGGTGTTTGCCGGTCCGGAGATCAGCCAGGCGGAATTTATGAAAACTTGCGCCGACACCGCGCGCGAGGCGCGGGACGCGGAAATTTCCAAGAAAGTAGGCGGACTGGATAAAAAGATCGAGACTCTGGAGGGCAAGCTCTCGCGTGAAGAGCGTGAATTGAGCGAGGATCAATCCGAGCTTCAAAATCGACGTCTCGAATCGGGTGCCAATCTTCTCGAATTGGGAGCCGGGCTTGTCGGATTCGGCCGAAAAAAGAGTGTCTCCACGCAATTTACAAAACATCGACTCGCCCAAAGCGCCAAGGCGGACGTTCAGGAATCGGAGGAGGCCATCTCGGAATATCGAAAACAACTGGCGGACCTGCAGCGCGAGCGCGAAGAGATGGTAAACGAAATCAACGATCGATGGGGGCAAGCTGTCAATGAAGTAACGGAAATCACGGTCAACCCTAAAAAGAGCGATGTTTACGTGAACCTCTTCGGCGTTGCATGGAAGCCGTATTACTTTGTGCAGGCCGGCAGTGAGGGGATGGAACTACCGGCGTTTGGAGAGAAGTAGATCGCAATCGGTTCTCGCCGCGCCGAGTACAACCGGCAAATCGAGTAAGGTAGTGACGACTCCGGTCGTCACTATGCATTAAAGGAGCCTTTCCTTGAGCATATCCATTCTTCTGCTATCCCTGAGCTTATGGGGTGTCGTTCATTCCTTGCTTGCCTCCCTGTTCGTCAAGGATATGATGCGGGGATTGTTGGGTTCAAGCCGGTTCCGTTTTTACCGGCTTGGTTACAACGTCTTCGCCGCCTTGAGTTTCCTGCCGGTTTTGTATCTCATGCGAACCCTTCCGGACCAGTTGGTTTACGCTGTCCCTAATCCGTGGAATTATCTGTTGACCGGAGGCCAATCCCTTTCCGTCTTGCTTTTGCTGGTGGCATTGATGCACACCGATGTTCTTTCCTTTGCCGGTGTGAGTCAACTGTTCAACAACCCCGAGGATGGCACACTCGTGACGAAAGGGCTTTACCGATATGTACGCCACCCGTTGTATACTTTCAGCCTGCTGATTATCTGGCTTGCTCCGATTCAAACTCAGAATTCGCTGGTGGTGTATGTTGGTGCGACAATGTATGTAATGATAGGTGCATGGTTCGAAGAACGAAAACTTCTGAAGAACTATGGCCAGGCGTACGCAGAATATCAGCTCAGAACGCCGATGCTGATCCCTTACCCGAAATTCAGGAGGAACATGTAACTGGGTGCGCAGGTCAAAGAAAACCACGTTGACATCGTCCCTGATTTTTGCTACACTGGAGTTGTCTGACAACTTATTGTGGCTTTGACCACCAAAGCCACCCAGACAGGTTAGACAGCTCTTTGCGAAAATTGGCCGATCAAATGCCCACACTTCTGATAAAGAACGCCTATATTGTCACAATGGATGACCACCGGCGGGAGATCCCCGAAGGTGGTCTTTTTATTCGCAACGAATTCATTGAGCAGGTTGGCCCGGCGGCTGAAATGCCGCAAGAGGCGGATGAAATCCTCGACCTCAGTGGGCATGTTCTGCTTCCGGGGTTGGTCAACACCCATCATCACTTCTACCAAACCCTGACGCGTGCCATCCCTGCCGCTCAAAACGCCAACCTGTTCAACTGGCTCAAGACGTTATATCCAATCTGGGCGCGTCTAACGCCGCAGGATGTCTTCGTTTCGACTCAAACGGCCCTGGCTGAATTGGCGTTATCCG
>VGNF01000411.1 GCA_016866195.1 Chloroflexota bacterium
CGTTCGGACCTTCCGCTCGGATCGTTCCCAAAGCGGCCACCCGGGCATTGCGTATCAGCCGGGATAGGAGAATCTCAGCAGCGTCTTCCATAGTAGGCTAATTTCCTTCTGCCACCGGGTTGTCCAGTCGGATCCCGTGCCCGCGCACAGTATCAATGTATTGATGGGTCGGATCCATCGCCGCAAGTCTGTCGCGCAAACGCCGGATGAGCGCATCCAGAGCCTGATCGGATACTCCGGCCACCTGATCCTCGCCCCAAACCGTGGTTACCAGATCCGCTCTGGTGAGAACCTGTCCCTGGTTTTCATACAGTTTCCACAGCAGTTTGAATTGCTGGGCGGAAAGCGGTGGATTGACCTGCAGGTGATTAACCCATACCCGGCGTGATCGTTGATCCATCAACAGCCGGCCATTGCGGACGCCATCCGCCAACGGAACGGTTGCATCTGATGTTAGGAACAGGAATTGCTGCGCCAGCGCGATCCCAAGCAGGTCGCCATCTTGAAGCATGACCGGTCCCGTCACTTCACTTCCATTATGCATGGTGCCATTTTTACTCCCGAGGTCTTCGACCATCACCCCTTCCGGGCCGGGCGTAATTCGTGCGTGGAAGCGCGAAACCTGACGGTCCTGGACCACGATCTCACAGGTTGGGTCACGCCCGAGCATTAACGTATGGCTGATCGCCCAACGTTGTCCCTTAAGCGGGCCTTCCTGCGCAACTAAAATGGGATATTCTTCTTCCGCGTCCATTTCGCTTCAAACCGCCGACTGTTCCATGATCGCTGTGCCTTTCCCCAACTTCCCAATGCCATGGGAATCCCTGCCTCCCGCTCCGATCTTCCAAAGACGTTTATAATATAGCAGAAAACGGACTTTCTGTGCACCACGGTTCGAATTTTACACGGTATTGAAATAATAAGCGGATCGACGCCGAATCCCTCCGCTTTCCCGTGGACCGGAAGGATTACATGTAAGGAGAAGAGTGCCCCAGCCTTTGACGAATGGGCAGGTTTTGCGCGAACGATACAAGATTCGCGAACGGATCGGGCAGGGCGGCACAGGCAGCATCTACCTCGCCGATGACCTCCGCCTCGAAGGACGGATGTGCGCGCTGAAGGAGGTCGAATACGACCGCGTACTGCCGCCGGATATTTTGGAACAAGCCCGTGAACAGTTTTTCCGCGAAGCAACCGTATTGGCGCGGCTCGACCATCCGAACCTGCCCAAAGTATCGGATTTTTTTACCTATAACCAACGCGATTACCTCATAATGGATTTTGTGCCCGGGAAGGACCTGCGCGAGTACATGCTGGAAGCGCGCAGGGCGAAATCCTTTCTTTCTGAAAAGGAGGTCCTGCGCTGGGCTGTTCAACTGGCCGATGCACTCGACTACCTGCACAGGCAGGAACCCCCGATCATCCACCGCGATATCAAACCGAGCAACCTCAAACTAACACCAAGTGGCTTGCTGAAACTCGTGGATTTCGGTCTGGTCAAAATTCTGGCGCCGGATGAGGTTACGATCACTGTCATTCAAGGGCAAGGTACAGCCCTGTATACGCCTCTCGAGCAATATGGAGGAGACGATGCCCATACGGACGTGCGCGCGGATATCTTTTCCTTCGGGGCGACGCTCTATCACCTGCTCACCAATGAATCGCCTGCAGAAGCCAGAAAGCGCTTTTTGGATGTCAACAGCCTGAAATCCCCAAGGGAGATTAATCCGGAGATCAGCGAACATGTGGAACGGGCCGTCCTTTGGGCCATGTCGCTTCATCCCGATAACCGACCCCAGAATGTGGTGGATTTTAAGAACGCCCTGCTGGGAAATCTCGACCTCGATCATCCGCCAGGCGCAAGACCAGAGCGCGTCGAGATTCGGGCGAATCCGGAGGGAATGCTGGATCAAATCCTT
>VGNF01000412.1 GCA_016866195.1 Chloroflexota bacterium
GGTTACAATGAAGCTGAAAACCTCCCAGCTTTCGTATCTGCATTGGTCTCCCTGCCGCTGGATCTGAAAGTATTGATCGTTGACGATCACAGTCCGGACGGAACAGGATCCATTGCCGACCGGCTCATGCGTTCCATGCCGGATCGCATGGATGTCATGCACCGGCCTGGGAAAAGCGGATTCGCATCCGCATATTTGGATGGGTTTCGTCGAGTCCTGAATACCGGCGCGGAAGCTGTCGTCCAGATCGATGCGGATTTTTCCCACGATCCCGCGGTATTGCCGGGCATGGTGAAAAAGATCGAAAAGGCGGACCTGGTCATCGGGTCACGTTACATCCCCGGTGGATCAGTGGATATCCACTGGCCGGCCTGGCGCAAGGGATTATCCGCCTTCGGTAATTACTATTCCCGCACGATCCTGGGCATCCCGATCCGGGACGTCACCACCGGATATCGGGTGTGGAGGCGCGAGCCGCTGCTGGAAATGCCGTTGGAACGGGTTCGGTCGAATGGATATGTTTTTCAAGTGGAAATGGCCTATCTGGCTTACTGCCTGGGATACGCGATAATCGAATCTCCGATCTATTTTTCGGATCGCAAACATGGAAAATCGAAATTAACCACAAGAATACAGGCAGAGGCGGCTGTGCGCGTGTGGCAAATCTGGTGGGCATATCGTGACCTGAGAATAGCAAGGAATATCGCAGGGCAGTCTCGCAATTAATCCAGCCGAAGATACGGACGGAAGACGAATGCAAGGTGAAACTGGCTGAATTCGGCCCCCTCTGATACAATCCCCTCCCGCACGCCGATCCCCTCGGCCTCCATGGCCGGGGTTTTTTCTTGTGAATTGAACTTCAGGTGAATCATGCAGACCGTTAGGGATGACTTGAGGAATATTGCGATCATCGCCCATGTGGATCATGGCAAGACCACCCTTGTGGATGGCCTGCTCAAACAGGCCCACATCTTCCGTGAGAATCAGCATGTGGAGGAGCGGATTCTGGATTCGAACGATCTGGAACGCGAACGCGGCATCACCATCCTGGCAAAAAACACTGCCATCACGATCCCTGACCCCAAAACTGGCAGGATGGTTAAGATCAACATCGTTGACACGCCCGGACACGCCGATTTTGGCGGGGAGGTCGAACGCATTATGAACATGGTGGACGGCGTGCTTCTGCTGGTGGATGCCGCGGAAGGGCCCATGCCGCAAACCCGTTTTGTCTTGAAAAAAGCCCTGGAGCGAGGGCATAAAGCCGTGGTTGTGATCAACAAAGTGGATCGCAAGGATGCCGAACCTGCCCGAGTACTGAATCAGACGTTCGACCTGTTCATTGAACTGGGGGCTTCGGATGAACAGGCTGACTTTCCCGTGATCTATGCCCAGGGAAACGCCGGAAAAGCAGGTCTATCCGTGAACCTCGATTCAGACCTCTCCTCGCTATTTGACGTGATCCTTAATCATATTCCGGCTCCAGCGGTGGATGCGAATGCGCCTCTCCAGCTTCTCGTCACCACCCTCGGGTACGATGATTATCGCGGTACAACCGCTGTAGGCCGGATCTTCTCCGGGACGATTCGGTTGGGGCAGAAATTGGCACGCCTGACCGTGGATGGAATGATCCTGCCGGAAAATGCCCGATACTTGTATACGTTCGATGGATTAAAGAAGATCGAAGTGGAGCAGGCTGCGGCCGGTGACATCGTTTCCCTGGCAGGTCTGGAGGGGATCGCCATCGGTGAAACCCTGGCGGATCCTGAACATCCAGTAGCACTACCCCCGATCAAGGTGGAGGAACCAACGGTTCGCATGACCTTTGGAGTTAACACCTCGCCTTTCTCTGGTCGGGAAGGGAAATGGGGCACATCGCGAAAACTGCGTGAGCGGTTGTTCGATGAATTTTT
>VGNF01000413.1 GCA_016866195.1 Chloroflexota bacterium
GGGGCGCGAATCTGGGTGGCGTAGGATAGGACCTGATCGACGGATCGCATGTCCGGCTCGGAGACGATCTCGAGCAGCGGAACGCCGGCGCGGTTGAAATCGACGAGGGCGTAGTTTTTTTCGTGGGCCAGTTTGGCGGTGTCTTCCTCAATGTGGACCCGGCGAACCCTCACCCGAAGTTGATTCTCAGACCCGAGCATTTCACTCGCTGAGGCATTCACCCTCACCCCTGGCCCCTCTCCCGCGGGGAGAGGGGGATTCAGGTCGAGCCACCCCTTTTCGCCGATAGGGGGTTCGTATTGCGAAATTTGATACCCCTTGGGAAGATCGGGATAATAATAATTCTTGCGGGCAAACGTGTTGTGCTCGTTGATGGCGCAGTTCAGGGCAAGGCCAACCGAGACCGCAAGTTCGACGGCTCTTCCGTTGACGACCGGCATGGCTCCCGGCAAACCGGTGCACACCGGGCAGATGTTCAGGTTGGGCTGCTCCGCGAGGGCATACGCCGCGGAACAGGAGCAAAACATTTTTGAGTTCGTCAGCAATTCGGCATGAATCTCCAGGCCGATGACGGCTTCGTATTGGGTCATGGAGATCCTTTGGATGGCCGTGAACAACGGGCTTGGGAAGATAAGGAAAACGAGAAGATCGAGATCATTTCAACAATCCATCGACTACCATTATAGATTCGGCAATTGCTTGTGCCAATCTGTTTCCTGTTGAAAGGCATATCCGACCTGGAATAAAACCTGTTCGTCCAGGTGTTTGCCGATGAACTGCATTCCGACAGGCATGTCGTTCGAGAATCCGCACGGCAGGGCGAGGGCCGGGACTCCTGCGGGATTGGTGGCAACGACATAGATATCGGACAGGTACATTTCCAGCGGGTCGCTGGTCTTCTCGCCGAGTCGGAAGGCTGTGGTGGGGCAGGTCGGGGCGAGTAAAACGTCAACGGAGGCAAGTGCTGTCTCAAAGTCCCGCCGCAGAAGCGTGCGCACCTTTTGGGCTTTGAGATAGTAAGCGTCGTAATAACCTGCGGAAAGCGCATACGCTCCCAGCATGATCCTGCGCTTAACCTCCTCTCCAAATCCTGCCTGCCGCGTCTTTAGATAGATATCCACGACGCTCCCGGCTCCCTCCGAGACGGAGGACCCAAAACGCGTGCCGTCGAAGCGCGCCAGGTTTGCGCTGGCTTCCGCGAACAGCAGCAGATAATAGACCGGGAGGGCATATTTGGTATGTGGGAGGCTGACTTCGCGAACTTCCATCCCGAGTTTTTCGAGCGTTCGAACAGATTGTTGAATGGAGGACTCCACCCCCGCTTCCATGCCATCGATGAAGTACTCTTTGGGTAATCCGATCTTCATCCCCTTGACGGATCGGTCCAGGTTTTTGCTGTAGGACGGTACCTTTGATGGGTGGGTTGTGCTATCGAGTTTGTCGAGACCGGCGATGGTCTCAAGCACAGTGGCACAATCTTGCACATCCCGCCCGATGGGTCCGATGCAATCAAAGGAGGAAACCAGGGCAATCAAACCGTAACGGGAAACCCGTCCATAGGTCGGCTTGATGCCGGTGACGTTGCAGAACCCGGCGGGCATGCGGACGGATCCTCCTGTATCCTCCCCAATGGAAAACATACACACGCCGGCAGACATGGCCGCCGCCGCGCCTCCGCTCGATCCACCGGGAACCCGGTCCAGGTTCCACGGATTGCGCGTGGGGAAGAAGGCGGAATTCTCACAGGAGGATCCCATTCCGAACTCATCCATGTTGGTCTTTCCCAACAGGACTGCGCCCGCGTCTGCCAGCCTGCCGATGACGGTGGCATCGTATTGCGGAACATAGTTTTCAAGAATTCGGGAGGAGCAGGTTGTGCGCACACCTCGTGTGGAGATGCAGTCCTTTTG
>VGNF01000414.1 GCA_016866195.1 Chloroflexota bacterium
CCCCAACGCAGTTACGACATATGGTATATCACCTCCTGCGCACGGGCGTACGACAATCATGTCTACGTACTGGCCCCCAACCTGGTCGGGGCCGACGCGAGCGGAAATTACGGATTCGGCCACAGCATGATCATCAACCCCATCGCCTGGAGGCTGGCACAGGCTCGCGGCACGGAAGAGATCATTTCCGCCAAGCTTGATCCCGATCCGATGCGCTATATCACCTGGGGAAGCAAGGCGTTGCAGTCGTTCGATCATCTGCAGGATCGAAATCTTGAACTTTATAAAGACGATATTTTGAAGGAAGCGCGCTCCAGGTTTGAACCCGGTCGCCGTGTTTCCGGGTGAGTGCATGAATCTGAAAAAGATTTCAAACACGAAGGACACGAAGGTCACAAAGGAAAAAGGAATTTCCTTGGTGTTCCTTTGTGACCTTTGTGTTTAAAAATGTTTGTGGACAGGAAAAATCCATGACCGTTACCAAAGTGGAAATCCGCAAAGGCGCGTATTACGATTCGGTGATCCTGATGCTGTTGCAGCGTTCCCTCGCGCAGCAGCCTGGAATTGTGGACGCGGGTGTCGTGATGGGGACAGCCGCCAACAAGGAAGTGCTGGCGCAAAGCAACATGCTGATTCCGGAGGTCGAATCCGCGGGCGCGGATGATCTCGTCATCGTCGTCGTTGGCAATGACGAAGCATCCGCGCAAACCGCGCTTGGCAAAGTGGACGAACTGGTCGCGGCGCGGCGCGGCAGCAGCGGCGCGCAGGATTATCGTCCGCGCAGCCTCGAGACTGCCGCGAAAATGCTGCCAAGTGCAAATTGGGTTTTAGTTTCCGTCCCTGGAAGATATGCGGCTGCGGTGGCGCGTCAGGCGATAGGTATCAACAAGCATGTCTTTTTGTATAGCGATAACGTCTCGCTCGAAGATGAAATTAGCTTGAAGCAACAAGCTGCACAAAAAGGATTGCTCGTGATGGGTCCCGATTGCGGAACGGCGATTGTCAACGGAATTGGTTTGGGCTTTGCCAACAAGGTCCACAAGGGCCCGATTGGTGTTGTTGCCGCGTCGGGCACTGGCTTGCAGCAAGTGACGGTTCGCATTCATCACATGGGCGGCGGCATCACGCACGCGCTCGGCACAGGCGGACGCGATCTATCCGAAGCGGTCAATGCCTCCACCGCTCGGCAGGGGCTGGACTTGATGGCGCGCGATCCCGATACCAAAGTCATTGTGGTGGTTTCCAAACCACCTTCGCCCAAAGTCGCGAATGAACTCATCAATGCCGCGCGCGCGATCCAAAAACCCGTCGTGGTCAACTTCATCGGATATGCCAGCGCCTTGCGCCGCGTGGACAATATTTTCTTCGCCACCACCTTCGATGAAACCGCCGACCTTGCGATTCGCCTTGTCCACTCGACGGAGGATTTTGCCGCGCAACCCGATATTTCAAAATTTAAACCAGGCCAAAAATATCTGCGCGGTCTTTTCTCCGGCGGCACGCTTCAATACGAGGCATTGTTGATCCTGCAAAATTATCTGCCTGTCGTGTATTCCAACGCGCCGCTCGACAAGAAAAACAAACTCGAAGATTCCCTCGTCAGCAAGGAACACACGATCATCGATCTGGGCGAGGATGAATTCACAGTAGGACGGCTGCACCCCATGATGGATAACGACCTGCGGATTCGCCGCCTCGAAAAAGAGTCAGCCGACCCCGAGGTTGCGGCCCTTCTTCTTGACGTTGTGCTGGGCTACGGTGCTCATGCCGATCCCGCATCCGAACTGGCTCCCGCCATTGCTTCGGCCATCCAAACCGCCGCGGATGCTGGAAGAACTTTGGAAGTGGTGGCGGTCGTTTCCGGCACGGACGAGGATCCGCAAGGGATGGAGAAACAGATTGAAGCGTTG
>VGNF01000415.1 GCA_016866195.1 Chloroflexota bacterium
GGGGGATATCGGGCATTCGATCATGTTGCTCGAATCCCATAGTAAGAATTATCAATATTCGTTATACTCGGTCCTGTGGATGCATGTTCTTACGGCAAGGAAGAGCATGACCACATTCTCCTGGCCTGCCGGAACTGCGGCTACGATAAGGAGATTGACAAAAAGCCCTCTGACTTTCCTTGGCTTGTGCGAGGATTGTCAGTCCTGATCCGAGGATGATTGGTATGTCCTACTCGTCTGTTCCCCTGCACATCCCAGATGGATTTCTCGGCCTGGCCGTTTCGATGGTGTGCTGGGTCATTTCCATCCTCCTGCTTGGGAGGGCAATCTCCAAAACCCCAAACCAACCGGGCGCTTGGGGAAAAACAGATTCCGTTGATGGGTGTCATGGCAGCCTTCATCTTCGCCGCACAAATGATCAATTTCCCCGTAGCCGGTGGAACTTCCGGTCACCTTCTCGGCGGGGCACTGGCCGCCATTGTGCTGGGTCCCTGGGCGGGGATGCTTGTGATGACCGCCGTGATCGCGGTGCAGGCCCTGCTGTTCCAGGATGGCGGCCTGATCGTGATGGGTGCAAACATCCTGAACATGGGGTTGATCACCGTAGCCATCGGGTACGGTCTGTATCGATCGGTTTCCGGCCGGGCGAACTCCCTCAGACTCGGCATGGCCGGCTTCGCAGCCTGGATGTCCGTCCTCGCGGGAGCGCTCCTGACCTCGCTGCAGCTTTGGCTGAGCGGAACTTCTGACCTGCAGATCGTCATCCCCGCCATGCTCGGGGTTCATGCATTGATCGGCATCGGCGAGGGGTTCATCACGGTCGGCGCACTATACTTCATCATGCAGACACGGCCGGATCTGTTGGATGATTCGTCTGGCGCATTCAAAGGCGGGCGCGGCTGGATCCTGCCCGGCATCCTGATCACTCTGGCCGTGGTCCTTTTATCCCCTCTCGCCTCCGCGGATCCCGACGGACTCGAACGCGTTGCCATGGACATGGGATTCATCCAATCCAACCGGTCCGCCCCCTACGAAGTGATCCCGGATTACACCCTGCCATTTCTCGGAGAGACATCCCTATCCACCATTGCGGCCGGCCTGATCGGCGCGCTGGTGGTGGGAATCGTGATCGCGCTCCTCGGACGCGGCCTGAAAACAAAGATCTGACCTTGCACTTCCACGTCTTCGACCATTATCAGGAACAATCCAGTATCATCCACCGGCTCTCAATCCGCGGGTAAAGGTGCTGGCGGCGGTTGGATTCATCCTCTCGAACGCGCTGCTGCCGGATGGCGCATGGGCGGCGTTTCTGCTTTCCTGGTTGTTCCTACTGGGTGTGAACCGCCTGTCCAACCTGGGCCTCGCGTACTCGATCCGACGATCCGCGATTGTCCTCCCCTTTGTCCTGATCGCGATCACGGTTCTGTTTTCGGTTCCCGGGAACCCGCTGCTCAGCCTCTCCGTGTTTATGCGGGAGGTCACGATCACAGACATGGGCCTGCTGCGATTCGTGAGCATCCTCATCCGCTCCTGGCTGTCGATTCAAATGGCGATCGTGCTGGTGGCGGTCACTCGCTTCCCGGACCTGATTCACGCGCTCCAGCATCTGCGGATCCCCGCCATTCTGACGACGATCATCGCTTTTCTATATCGCTACCTGTTTTTGTGCTCTCGGATGAGGTCCTGCGGCTGCTGCGGGCTCGCGATTCACGCTCGGCGGTTGTGCAAGGGGCGCGTTCCGGGGGAAGCGTAGTCTGGCGTGCGCGCGTCGCAGGAAACATGACCGGCCAGCTGTTTCTGCGGAGCTTCGAGCGCAGCGACCGGATTTACAACGCCATGATCGCGCGCGGGTATTCGGGCAACCAATACACCCTCAATCCGCATGAGA
>VGNF01000416.1 GCA_016866195.1 Chloroflexota bacterium
CCCCGGGATGCCGATCGAAAGTGAAATGACAACCACCAGCAATCCGACGGTCAGTGATACCCGTCCACCGTATAGAACTCGCGTCAAAAGATCGCGCCCGAGCGCATCCGTCCCCATGGGGTGCGCGAGAGAGGGAGGCTGGAAGCGTTCTGATATATTCGAAGCTGCCGGATCATACGGCAGTAACGGAGCCAGGAGGACCAGCAGGATCAGGGAGAGCAGCACGACGGATCCGGCGATTGCACCGGGATGTTTGCGGAAACGCTTCCAGACGATCGCCGCCATGCTCACATCCCGTGCGGTGATCGAGGAAATTCCTTTATCCATCAGCCCAAGTTTGCTCGCGGGATTGGTCATGGATCAATCGAAGCGAACGCGTGGATCGAGATAGGCGTACACCAGGTCTGCTAACAGATTGGATAGGATGATGAAGGCACTGCCCAGGATTAGAACGGCCATCAATACCGGGTAGTCGCGCTGCTGCGCGGCGGTGTAGAACAGACGGCCCATTCCCGGCCAGGAAAAGAGGATTTCCACATACACCGCGCCGCCAAAGATCGTGGGCAGGTCGAGCGCCAGCATGGTGACGATGGGAATGAGGGCGTTGCGCAGGGCGTGTTTGTAGATCACTATTCTTTCGGGCAATCCCTTGGCACGGGCGGTGCGCAGGTAATCCTCATGGACCACCCCCAGCATGCTGGAACGCAGGAAGCGAGAATACCAGGCGATCCATCCCAGAGCGCCCGTAGTCACAGGGAGAATCAAATGCGAAATGCGGTCGCCGAGGGAGAATCCAGCGATCCCGAGGGATTGCATCCCGCCGCAGGGCAGGAGCGGTTCACCCGTAAAGGGATTCTTGAGCCAGGCATAGAAGACCAGGATCATGATCAGACCCAGCCAAAATTCCGGGATGGCCTGCCCGGCGAAAGAGAATGTGGTTACAGTTATGTCAAAGGCGGAATACTGGCGAAGGGCGGAAATGATACCGAACGGGATGGCGATCAACAGGGCGATCAGGATCGTTATCGACATCAGGTATGCAGAGTTGGGGAGGCGCTGACCGATTTCCTTGAGCACCGGTTGGCGTGTGCGGAAGGAAAAACCGAAATCCCCGCGCAGGATTCCCTTACGTGTCCCGGAACTTTCACGAAAGCCGTCCCCGTCTGAGTCAACTTTCATCCAATCATTCCCCACCAGCCAGATGAGGTATTGTGTGGGTAGCGGTTTGTCCAGCCCGAACTGCCGCTTCAGCAATTCCACTTTTTCGGGACGGATGTGACGATTCTGGCCTTGACCGGCCAGAGGACCCCCCGGCGCCAGATTGACCAGGGCGAAGAGCAGGATGCTGAGCAGAAAAAGCAGGCCGATGGTCTGGATCAGGCGCCGGGCGAGGTAGACTGTCATGCTATTCCAGAGTCCAGTCCGCGGCGTTCCAGGTCACGATATCGTTGGTGGACGATTGCACGCCCTTGAGGCGAACAGAATGGGCATCCGCGTTGACCGCGGTGAAGAGCAGCAGCTCCGGCAATTCCTGGTCCAGGATATCTGCCATCTGGCAGAAAAGCTGTTTGCGATACTCTTCGTCCAGCGTGTAAGCCTCATCCAACAGGGCATCAAAATCCTCGTTGATCCAGTCGCCGTAGTTATAACCGTAGTCCGGGACGGCCGCCTCCGAATAGTAGTACGACCGCAAATAGTCAGTGGGATCGGTGCCGGCGTACCCATCGTCATAGATGTCCATATCGAAATTACCGCTTTGTTCGATGCCTCCATCCTCGGAGGATGCCCAAAGAACGCTGCCTTCCACAACGCTCAGGCTGGTGCGGATGCCGATCTTTTGCAGGGCTTTTT
>VGNF01000417.1 GCA_016866195.1 Chloroflexota bacterium
TTTTTCGGAAAGCAGGAATTCGGCGTTTCGCGTAGCCACTTTAAGATAGCCTTGATTATTTAATATTCTGGCAGCTTCTGAAAACGTTGCAAGCATGAGCCCATTCCAGGCGGTGATAATCTTTTCATCTGTTGACGGACGAATACGCAGGTTTCGTGCAGCGAGGAGGAGAGCGTGTGAACTGCCAATGTTTGCGGAGACAGTTTCCAGGTCCAGTTTGAAACGTGAAGCCAGGCTGGCATCATCCAAGGCTCGTTGAAGGATGGTCTTTCCTTCCCAATTGCCTAAAGCGGAAATTCCATACGCAGATTCAAATAATTCCGAGTCGGATCCCAAAGCGGATCGGATTTCTTCGAGAGTCCAGGCATAGAACTTTCCCTCCTGCCCTTCCGAATCTGCATCGAGTGAGGAATAGAATCCTCCCGCATTATTGGTCATCTCACGCGTAACAAATTCAATCGTTTCCTCGGCCACACGGCGAAACAGCGGTTCCCTCAGGACCTGCCAGGCATGCAGATACTGCCTTGCCAATAGAGCGTTGTCATACAGCATCTTTTCAAAATGGGGGATTCGCCAGAACCGGTCCGTACTGTACCGGGAAAATCCTCCTCCCACCACGTCATACATACCTCCACGCGCCAAAGCTTGCAGATAATGCCCGATCAATCGTTGGAGCTCTTCGCCGGATTCAAGCAGGGAATGCTGGAGAAGGAATTCTGTTACCATGGGTTGGGGGAATTTCGGGGCGTCTCCCCAGCCACCATATCCCCAATCGTATGTGGATCGCAGGTTCGCCGCGATGGAATTAAATTGCTGCGGCGCAATCGATCCACTGGTTGAACTTGATGTTGTCTGCGTCAGGTGAATTCGAATTTTCTCCCCTACTTTCAACAACTCTTCGCGCTCGTTCTTCCAGGCATTGGAAATCCCCAGGAGGACATCCATGAAGGAGGGCAGGTTGAATTTTCTGGACGGAGGAAAATAGGTCCCTCCGTAGAAGGGCGCTAGGTCGTGCCCAAGAAATACAGACATGGGCCACCCACCCGACCCGGTCATCGCGACCACCGCCTGCATGTAGATCCCATCGATATCCGGGCGTTCTTCTCGATCCACCTTGATATTGATAAAATGCCGGTTCAGAAAGGAGGCAACTTCCTCATTTTCAAAAGACTCATGGGCCATGACATGACACCAATGGCAGGCAGCATAGCCCACGCTCAGAAAGATGGGTTTGTCCTCCAATCTGGCCTGGTTAATAGCCTGGTCCCCCCATGGCTGCCATTCCACCGGGTTATTGGCATGCTGCAGAAGATACGGCGAAGTGGATCGAGCCAGGCGATTCATTATTGGGAGAATTATACTTGACCACTTCAGCCTCGATTTTGACCCGAGACAGTTTCCTCGAGGGAAACCCCCACCCATTTTCTGAGGGAATTGATCATGAACAACCTGGTGCAACTTTGAAGATCATGCTTGTTGATCACCTTCTCGGTCACCTCACCTGATTCCATGAGAAATTCCCGAAAAGTCCCTGCCAGCAGGCCGCAAGGTACAGGCGGGGTGTAGCGTTTGCCTTCCATTTCAACCACCAGATTTCCAATCGTGAACTCCGTCAATTCACCATTTTGGTTGAATAGGATCACATCATCGCAATCCAATTTATCCCCGCGAGCGAGCCTATATACCTCTCGATGGGTGGTCTTGTGATAAAGGAATACATCCTTCGAATCGACCGGTTGCTCAGCCAGGCGCACGAAATAATGCCGCCCAATGGCGGGGACCTCAGCCACATCGATGGATATTTGACCATCCCGATCTACCAGCACCCTTTC
>VGNF01000418.1 GCA_016866195.1 Chloroflexota bacterium
TCTTGCGCTTGCCCTGTTTATCCCTCTTGAGTATCCCGGGTGGCTGTACGCGGCGTTCTTCCTGGCTCCGGATCTGGGTATGCTGGGCTATCTATGGAACCCCCGCGTCGGCGCGTGGACCTATAACCTTCTACACCACAAGGGAATCGCCATAACCCTGTATATCCTGGGCACATTGATGAAGCTTCCCCAGCTTCAATTCGCAGGCCTGGTCATTCTCGGGCACTCGAGCGTCGACCGCGTCTTTGGCTATGGTTTGAAATTCACGGATTCCTTCCAGAATACGCACCTGGGAACCATCGGAAGGCTGAATTAATCTCTTGGGGATGGAGGATGTGATGGAAATCAAAATAGGCACTCGAACGATCGGACTGGCGCATCCCACGTATTTCATCGCCGATATCGCCGCCAATCATGACGGCGACCTCGAGCGCGCAAAGATGCTTATACGGCTTGCCAAGCAGGCTGGTGCGGATGCGGCCAAGTTCCAGAATTTCGATGCGCCCAAGATCGTTTCCGATTATGGATTCAACGCCATGAGCGGCGGTCAGGTCAGTCACCAGGCGGCGTGGAAGAAATCCGTTTTCGAGGTGTACAAAGGCGCCTCCATTCCCTTTGAATGGACCACCACGCTGATGGAGGAGTGCAATGAAGCCGGGATCGAGTATTTCTCCGCGCCTTACGATTTCGAGGCGATAGACTTCCTGGACCCGTATGTGCGCGTGTACAAGGCCGGCTCGGGGGAGATCGACTGGATTGAAGCTCTGGAGCGGATGGCGGGCAAGGGCAAGCCTTTTCTGGTAGCCACGGGAGCCTCCACCATCGGGGAGGTGCAGCGCGCGGTGCGCGCCATTCTCAAGCTCAATCCGCAGCTGGTGTTGATGCAGTGCAATACCAATTACACCGCCAGTCCGGAGAATTACGATCACTTGCATTTGAACGTGCTTAGAACCTACGCGGCCATGTTCCCGCAGGTCATCCTGGGATTGTCCGACCACACACATTCCGTTGCGCCGGTTCTCGGCGCGGTGACTCTCGGGGCGCGCGTGATCGAGCGTCACTTCACCGACAGCAACGATCGGGAGGGTCCGGATCACAAGTTTGCGATGAATCCGGATTCCTGGGCCAGGATGGTGGAAGAGACCCGCTTGTTGGAACGGTCCCTGGGCAGCCCGGATAAGTTCATCGCCGGGAACGAGCAGGAAACCCAGATCGTCCAGCGCAGATGCCTGCGGGCGGCGCGTGCGATCAAAGCCGGAGAAACCTTTACGCGTGACATGATCGATGTGCTGCGCCCTGCCACTCCAGGTGCGATCAAACCGGACCAGATCCCTTACGTGATTGGAACGAAAGCCTTGCACGATTTCGCATTCGGCCAGGAAATCCGTTGGACCGACCTGGGTGCTTGAGGAAAACGAAATCGTAAGTCCCAGACCCGGCTTGTGTCCGTTCGCGCTCTCTGTGGTTAAGACGATTGATGAAGATTTTGTATTTTTCCTCCGGCTACTGCACCCACGATCATCGCTTTTTGAAGTCCATTTCGGAAGGCGGGCACGACGTGTATTTTGTCAGGCTGGAGGGAAATACCCGTCAGGTGGAGGATCGCCCGGTACCCCCTGCTGTCAATCAAGTAATCTGGCAGGGAAAACGGGCGCCTTTTCGGTGGAGGAATCTGTTGAAATTGACAAAGGATTTTCGAAGACTGATTCGCGAGATCCAGCCGGACCTGATCCACGCCGGCCCAATCCAGACTTGTGCCTTCATCGCCGCCCTGAGCGGATTTCACCCGTTGTTGACCATGTCCTGGGGATTTGACTTGATGCAAA
>VGNF01000419.1 GCA_016866195.1 Chloroflexota bacterium
TGAAGTATTCGGGCAAACCTGATTTCAGGAGATCCACTCCCTGCGGGCTGCGAATCCTCATACCCAGGCACTGGCGGCCGCCGGGGTCCATAACCAATTGGCCCACAATGATAGGCTTTTCCCGCCAATCCCCACGCTGGGTCAGATATTCCGAGATCCATAGATAGACATCCATTTGGCTGTTTTCATTTCCGGCGATGGTCGCTGGTGATACCACTTCTTCAAGGGTGAAAAAATGGCTGGCATACGCCCGCCCGCGATTTTCCGATACGATTTTCTCGACCAGCAACTGGACTCGCTCGTTTAGGATGCGGTAGGCCGCCATGCAACGTTCCCAAACCTCGTGCGTCTCCAGTTGATCGGGTCGATCGACCCCCAGCAGCGCATGAACCAACTGTAAATACCCGCCTGTACGGGTAATCATCCGCAAGGCCCGCGCAGCCTCCAGGGTGCGGTCCGCATTGAACCGGCTATAAAACAACCGCCATTCGCTGGTTGTTTCAATGGCCGCGTCCAGACAGCAGCCTACGGCTGCCTGCCAGGCAATCTGATTTAACGCTGCTTCGTCATGAATCAGCAGGGTAGCGATTTCCTTCAGGATCATCGCGGTGGGAAATTGGTTGCTGGGCAGAATGGATTTCAGCGTCTGCGGGGAAATATGCAAAATGCCTAAGACCGAAGGCTTGAGACTGCTTCCGGTCTTGTCATCCGTGGTGGAGCAGGGTTCTTGTTCGAGAAGCGACGCGGGCAGTTCATGATTGTTGATCAGCGTCACCCGACATCGCTCTGCTACCCGGGCAACGTAAGTCCGTCCCGGTTCATCGATGGGAAATGCACGGTCCAACGCGAAGACATGGCTCACCGGTATGCGGGTTTCTTGTATTTGTTGTATGAGGTCCGGGACGATGGGGGAGCGAAACGACTCGTTCAAATGGATGATCCGGTTTCCCGCATCGGGATTCAGGCAGGTGATCATCCGGTGCATGATGGCTGCCGATGCCACTCCGTCCTCGTCATTGTCGGAAATGATCAACACCCTTTCGCCCATGCGGATGCTCCGGATCCGTTCGGCGAGTTGAGCCGACAGGCTTTCCAGCTGATCCCGGTAGATGGCAAGATCGTGCATCCGTTGCAGGGCGAGAATATCGGAGGCGGTTGCCAGATCGAGATCATACCGCTTCGTCACAGCCCAGACCTCCTCATAACTGCGCTCAAGCTGCCGATATAAATTGTCTTCCTCCAGTCGACGGTCCCAAACTTGTCCCAAACTATTCTGGAGCATCTCCGACAGCGAGACCAGTAACCCTCCGGAACTGGCAAGGTTGTCCGGAATGACCTGAATTCCGCGCTCCTTGAGGACCTGTTTTGCATCGCCGGACACGGCGGCGCCCGTCAATTCGCAAATGACTTTGACGTGAAGTTGGCCTGCATTGTCCCCACGGATCGATGCCGGAATCGCCGTGAGCACCAAGATGTCGACGTTGACCTTCTTGAGTTCTGCGGGATCCGGGTGATAGACCAAGGCGGCCTTCTGTTTTGAAGAGAGCATACGGATCACCGGGCTGGCCAGGATGGTATCAAACCGTTTGCCCGAGTTCTTATGTGCCACGATCGCAGCCAGCTCCTGCCGGGAAAAGCCATCACGGCTGATGACCGCCCCCCGGCTATCGCTGACAGCCAGAATCGTGGCTCCTTTTTGTACCATAAGGCTGGCCACATTTTTTCCGGCGTTGCCTAACCCCTCTATCGCAATCGTCATACCCTCCAGAGGTTTTGCTTTGCCGGTGAGCTTTTTCAAAAGAATTTCGACAGCCATCAAAC
>VGNF01000420.1 GCA_016866195.1 Chloroflexota bacterium
CCCCCTTCGCGAAGAAATTCCGGACAGGAAACGACCGAGAATTCGATTGCCTTGGACTGTGCCCCCTTGACAATGTCCGCCACCCAATCCCCGGTTCCGATCGGCACGGTGGATTTGTTGATGATGATCATCGGCGCGGTCATGTTTTGTGCGATGGATTTGGCGGACGCCGCCACATATTGAAGGTCCGCTTCCCCGTTGACTCCGGAAGGAGTCCCCACCGCGATGAAGGAGTATTCGGCGCCTTTCAAGGCCTCCTTATAGGATGTGGTGAAGGAAATTCTGCCGGCTTTGACGTTGCGCTTGACAAGCTCATCCAGGCCCGGCTCATAGATCGGCATGATGCCTTTTTTGAGATTTTCAATGCGCTCCTCATTCACATCCAGCGCGACCACGCGATTTCCAAGATCGGCAAAGCATGCAGCGGTCACGAGACCAACGTAACCAACTCCGACCACACAGATTTGTTTCATGGAATCCCTCTACTTGATGAAGATTTTTCAGTGAAAGCGGGACAACTATACCACAGCCACTTTTTCGATAGTGTACTACGTCTGGATATCCCGGGCAATGAGTATAATCAGTTTATGCGACTGCTATATGTAACGGATGGGCGATCCCCGATCTCGCGCAACTGGATTCAATACTTTGTGAAGCGTGGTGACGAGGTCTTCCTCGCCTCCACGTTTGCGTGTGATCTGGACTTTGCCGCCCATGGTATGGAATTCATTCCCGTGGCATTCAGTGGGACAAAAAAACCCGGCACAAATTGGAGGTTCCAGCCTCGACGGAGGCGTGGGTGGAATATTGCTCTGCAGGTTGCATGGCGAACACGCCTGCGCCAATGGTTCGGTCCGCTGACCATACCTCTTGCTGCGAGAAAATTACGTGCTTATCTGAAGCAGGTAAAACCAGATCTCGTGCATGCAATGAGGATCCCGTACGAAGGCATGCTGGCATCCGCTGCCTCAGATGGATTTCCACTCGTTGTATCCGTATGGGGGAATGATTTCACCCTGCATGCACCATCCACACCGATGATGATGAGCTTCACTCGAAGGGTTTTGCGCACCGTCACTGCGCTGCACACAGATTGTGAGAGGGATTTGAAGCTGGCGCGTCAATGGGGTTTCCGGCAGGATCGCCCTGCCATCCTCGCGCCGGGGAATGGCGGTATCCGGCGCGAGTCCTTCCATCCTCCGATAAAACCGGTTGACGAACCGGTCGTCATCCAACCGCGCGGGATTCGCGCGTATGTCCGCAACGAATCCTTTTTTCAGGCGATACCTCTGGTACTGGCGGGGAGGCCGGAGGCTCGATTTGTATGCGCCTCCATGGCGGAGGAGCCAGAGGCTGTGAAATGGGTCAAGGAGCTGCAGATTGAAAGGGCTGTGGAACTGCTTCCAGCATTTCCGCATGCCGCCATGGGCGATTGGTTTCGGAAAGCCCAAATCTTGGTCTCGCCCGCGATTCACGATGGAACCCCGAATTCACTGCTGGAGGGAATGGCATGCGGCTGCTTTCCGATCGTGGGCGACATTGAATCGATCCGCGAGTGGATCGTACACGGTCGAAACGGTTTGCTAGTCGATCCCGATGATTCAAATTCCATGGCGGAGGCGATGTTGCTGGCCATGGAAAGAACAGACCTGCGCAGGGATGCAGCAGGTCTGAACGCCAATCTCATTGCCACCCGTGCCGAGTATCGGGAGACGATGGCGCGCGTTACCGATTTCTACCAGGACGTCGTGAATAGCTCAGATTGTTCCGGCGAAGCCCGGAGTTAAACCTGGCGGGGGGCTCGCAGG
>VGNF01000421.1 GCA_016866195.1 Chloroflexota bacterium
GAATTGGAGGCAAATCCTTCAACCCCTCCAGGCCGTGGGTCTGAAACCGCCTTTTGTATTCGTAGAACTGAGTGCGGCTTACTCCGCGTTGTCTGCAGGCTTGGCTGACATTCCCCAAACTCTGAGCTAACTCCAACACACTTAACTTGTGTAGTGCTACTTTATCCTCTGCGTTCATGTCTTCTCTCCTGTACTTAATTGTAATTGATGTCAGGTGAGAAGCTTAGTTGTACAATTTATTCTCCTTCTTGGTTCCAATCAGATATTTTGGGAGAGAAGTCTTATTGTTTAATTCATTTTCCTCATTAAAATAAACAAGGACCATGACTCACCTCTCCCTTCCCACTACCCCTGATTTCGACTTCCCCAGCACCATCACCTCGCATGGCTGGGTCGTACTCTTACCTAACGTGTACGACAAAGAGACATACTCCTTCTCACGCATCGAGGCGCTGCCCGGCGGGCAGGCCGCGCGGCTGACGGTTTCCTCCATTACGCAAAACCAGGTCAAGATCACGGTCGAATCCCCGGACGAACTCCTCCCATCCGACAAGAAGCATATAAAGCAAAAAGTCCGCCACATGCTGCGCCTGGATGAGGATTACACCGACTTCTACGTTCAATGCCAGGCCAAAGGCGCCGTGTGGGCGGGGCTGGCCTGCGGCCAGGGGCGCATGCTGCGCTCGCCCTCGCTGTTCGAAGACCTGGTCAAGGTGATCTGCACCACCAACATCCAATGGGGTGGGACCAAGCGCATGGTGCGCGAGCTGGTGGACGCCTACGGCACCCCCTTCACGCCGCAGCCGGAGCTCAAGGCCTTCCCCGCGCCGCAGGCTATTGCCAGTGACTCGCTGGATGCCTTCAAAGGCAAGGTCAACTTGGGCTACCGTGCGGCGTACATCCACGAACTTTCAGTGCGCGTGGCGGATGGCTCGCTGGACCTGAGTGAACTGGCGGACGATACCGCGCCAACCGCCGAGATCCGTAAAAAGCTGAAAGGCATCAAGGGCATCGGCGATTACGCGGCCACCTCCATGCTGATGCTGCTGGGGCGATATGATGAGATCCCCACCGACACGGTCTTCCGTGACCACATGCGCAAGAATCACGCTGCCGAGGGCGATTTTGACCTCAAGCAGGCGCTGGCGGTCTATGAAGACTGGGGCTGCTGGAAGGCGCTGGCCTACTGGTTCGAGATGCTGGAGAGCGAGTAACGCTGTATAAAAATCCCGTTTTCTTCCTTATTAACAAATCATAAATTTCATGTGAGGGGAACTTAATCCAACCCCCATTCGTTATACTTTTAAATACAGATTGCGATAGGAGAGCTGTATGACCAAGAGACAACTCAGCCTGTTAGCCGGAGGATTCCTGTTCTTCGTGGTGATCGCCTGCACGATTCCTGGTGTTCGGATCGGTGCGGGTGCGGAGGTCAACGCGGGTATTGAATCGCCCAAGTCTGGAGACACTTTTCCCTTAGCCCCTGTGACCATCGTCTATTCCGCCAGCAGCATAGACGGCATCGCCGAGGTGGAATTGAGCGTCAACAACGCGATCGTGATGCGGGTGACCGACATCAACCAATCCATCAGCGTTTCGGAATTCGTCTGGACGCCGGAAGCACCCGGAGACTATACGATCCGCGTGCGCGCCCTCTCCAGTGAGAACGTTTGGAGCGATGACGCGCAGATCAACGTAACCATCGAGCAGGCGATCGAGCCCACAGCGACGGTTGGCGTACCCACCGCGGCGCCTGAGCCGCAGCCGACCCCTGTGCCTTTCCGCATCTTTGATGTCA
>VGNF01000422.1 GCA_016866195.1 Chloroflexota bacterium
CTCATGCAGTCGGGCTGGCTTCCGGGACGGATGCGCTGGTGATCGCACTTCGCGCGCTGGACATCGGGCAGGGGGACGAAGTGATCGTGCCGGCCTATACGTTCTTCGCCACCGCCGGCACAGTGATGGCAGTGGGCGCGAAGCCTGTTTTTGTGGATATCGACCCGCAGACGTATGAGATCGATGTAACCAGGATCAAGGAAGCGGTCACGGCGAAGACGAAGGCGATCATCCCCGTCCACTTGTATGGTCATCCGGCCGATATGGATCCCATCCTGGGAATTGCACGTGAATATAAACTTAGGGTGATCGAGGACAATGCGCAGGGCTTCGGCGCGGAATATAAAGGGAAAAAGACAGGGTCCATAGGGGACATCGGCTGCCTGAGCTTCTTCCCGACCAAGAACCTGGGCGCCTATGGAGACGGCGGAATGGTCGTGACGAACGACGCCGCGCTGGCAGAGCGCATGCGCATGCTGCGGACGCACGGCTGGAGGAAGAAATACTATTCCGAGGAGGTGGGTTACAACAGCCGGCTGGATGCGCTGCAGGCGGCGATCCTGCAGGCCAAACTTCCGTACGTGGATGCGTGGAATGAGAAGCGCCGAGCGATCGCGGCTCATTATTGTGATAAGCTTTCCGCCCTGGGTCTGGCAGTGCCTGTCGAGCGGCCCTGGGGGAGTCATGTTTATCACCTCTACATCATCCGGGTACCACGCAGGGATGAATTTCAAGCTTTCTTGAAGGAACAGGGAGTCGCCTCGGAGGTGTATTATCCCCTGCCGCCGCATCTTTCCACGCCTTGTCGTAGATATGGCTGCAAGGAAGGCGATTTCCCGCATGCGGAACTGGCCAGTCGCGAGGCCGTTGCCCTGCCGATGTACCCCGAGTTAACCGACGACCAGCAAGTTGTCGTGACGGCTGCTGTGCTGGGGTTTGGAAATTGATGGATTGCAATCGAACGATATGTATGGAACATCCCTCATTTGAAATTGCAGACCGGGAAATAGGGTTTCAGCATCCCTGTTTCATCATTGCAGAGGCAGGCGTCAATCATAATGGCAGCTTGGATCTGGCACGCAGAATGATCCGCGCGGCAGTTGATGCGGGGGCGGACGCCATCAAATTTCAGACCTTCAAAGCAGAGAAGCTGGCCACCTCTCAGGCTCCAAAAGCCGGGTATCAGGTTGTATCGACCGCCCAAGAGGAAACACAACTGGAAATGCTGCGCAAGCTTGAGCTTGCGCATGATGAATTTAGCATACTGTATCGCGACTGTATCGAAAGCAACATACTTTTTCTTTCCACCCCCTTCGACGAAGAGAGCGCGGACCTGCTGGGGGCACTGGGCGTGTGCGCATTCAAGATGGCTTCGGGCGAAATCACAAATTTGCCCTTCCTTTCTCATGTTGCACGCAAGGGACAGCCTGTGATTTTGTCCACCGGCATGTCTTATTTGAACGAGGTGGACCTGGCAGTAAGAGCCATCCGGAATTCAGGGAATGATCGAATCGCACTGCTGCACTGTACCAGCAATTATCCCGCCTCCCCGGAGGATGTTAATCTGCGGGCCATGGATACACTGGCCGGTGCCTTTCAGGTTGTGGTGGGTTTTTCCGACCATACCACCGGGATCGAAATTCCCCTGGCCGCAGTTGCCATGGGTGCAGGTATTATTGAAAAGCATTTCACTTTGGATCGGTCCCTACCCGGGCCGGATCATCGGGCTTCATTGGAGCCTGCTGATCTGAGGGCATTGGTGAAAGGCATACGTAAAGTGGAGTCCC
>VGNF01000423.1 GCA_016866195.1 Chloroflexota bacterium
CAGATCAGCGTTGTGCTGGCGCGCCTCACGCCGCGCCGCGCCCTTTTCGACCAGAGGCGGAAATTGGATCGGCCTGCCAATGCGAATTTCAAGCTGCGGTTTCTCACCGCGTTTGGCCCTCTGCCAAAAATCGTCGGTCGTGCCCAGGATGCCGGCGGGAACGATGGGAACTCGCGCATGCTCGATGATGTAACCGATGCCTGGCTTGGCGCGCCGCATCCCCAGCGAATGCGATCGCCCGCCCTCCGGCGCCATCATCAGCGGGCGGCCGGATTGGAGGACTACCAGGACCATTTCAAGCAGGCTGCGGTCCCCTGCGGTCGTAATCGCCGCGATGAACCGGAATAACGCCGTACAAGCGCAGGATGGGTCCCTGCCCCTTCTTTTCGAACACATCCGCCGCGCCGATGATCTCCGGTTGCTCCGGCCAGAACGCCCCCAGCAGGGGCGGGTCGAAGATCGAGATGTGGTTCATCGCGATCACATAAGGCGTGCCAAATGGAACGTTCTCCCGGCCGGTCATCTTCACCCGGCCCAGAATGTGAAAGATCAAACGGAAAACCGGCCGCATGACGGCGCGGTTCAACTTGAGGTACAGGGGGATGCGGTAGCCTTTCATCTGCACAATTCCATCACGTGTTCAAAGACCTGCTCGGCGTTCATGTGATCGGAATCCAGGATGATCGCGTCCGGCGCCGGCCGCAAAGGTGCAACCGCGCGGGTCGAATCGATGCGATCGCGTTCGTTGACCTTTTCGAGGATTTCGTCGAAATCCGCATGGCCGCCGCGGGCGAGGATCTCGTCATACCTGCGCCGGGCGCGCTCCTGCGCCTGTGCATCCAAATAGATCTTGAGATCCGCTTCCGGCAGGACGATCGTGCCGATGTCGCGGCCGACCATCACCACCTTTCCGCGCAGCCCGATCCTCCGCTGCTGTTCAGAAAGAGCTTTGCGCACACCCGCGTAAGCCGAAACCACCGAGACGTTCGCATCCACCTTCCGGCCGCGCACCTCCCAGGTAAGGTCGCGACCATCGATGACCACATCGCATGCCCGGCCATCGTTTTTGGATGGAGGCCGGATATCGATCTGCGCGGTCTGTGCCAGCCGTGTGATTGCCGGCTCATCGCCCAGATCCGTCTCGCGTTCGAGCGCGATCCACGTAACCGCACGGTACATCACCCCGGTATCGAAGAACAGATAACCCAGCGCATCGGCAAGCCTGCGCCCGAGTGTGGATTTGCCCGAGGCAGCCGGTCCATCCACCGCGATGATCGAGGGGGGATTTCTGCCGCCCATGCGCAGGCCCGTCACTCCAGGACCGGGTACGCCGCGCCCAGGAACAAATCCGAGCGCGCCCACAGGATGATATTCTCGCCGGTTTGGATCATCTCACGAAAGGCCAGCCAGCGCAGCCAGTCTATGGGTTGGGCAATTTCCCACGAGGAAGTCAGTCTCCAGGTGAAGCCCTGACCCCGATAGTCAGACGCAAGCGCCGGGTCGCCGACATTGTTCGTGATCACCAGCGGCGGAGAGGATGTCACATCAAGCACCTGCACTGTAGAGGGTCGATGTTCGCGCAGCGCCCATTCGAGCGCAGGCGAGTCCACGCCATGGATCACGACCGGCAGGGCATCATCGTTCCCCGCGCTCCACTCGGACAGGTCATCCACAGTGCGTTCAAGCAGTTGCGCATGACGGGGCATATCCCTCGGCCACCAAAGTTCGGGATTGAACATGCCGCGCAATCCC
>VGNF01000424.1 GCA_016866195.1 Chloroflexota bacterium
GCGTTGACCCATATTTCCCATTTGAGAAATCGAAAGTTATGGTATAATTCTCCGAAAATGCCGATGAATAAAGGCCGAAGTCGATGTTCCAGCGGCAAAAACGGAGAGATCTGATGGGTGAGAGCAAAAAAGAGGCCTTGCGGGTTCAGTTTGACCCCAGTGTGAAGTTAGAATTTCACGGTGCCAAGTTAACCAGTGATGGTGGCCTACTGCTTCACCGGGATCTGGATGAAGTGTTGGGGTTGACGGCACTGGCCGAGGAAGTTCTTCAGGATTCACGCACAGGTCAGAATACCCAGCACACGATGACGGCGTTGCTTCGCCAATCGGTCTATGGACGTTTAGCCGGATATGAAGACACCAATGATGCGCCGCGGCTGCGGATCGATCCCACACTGCGGCAAGTGGTCGGTGGTCGCGCCAAGGAACGGGCGGCGGCATCAACCAGCCAGATGAGCCGCTTTGAGACCGAGATCCTGATCAGCGATGAGAATCTTCAAGCACTGGCCGATCTGTGCGGCAGGTGGGTGAGCGAAGCCAATCGGCGATCCCAGATGAAAGAATTGATCCTGGATATGGATAGCTCAGAAAGTCCGACCCACGGGCAGCAGGAGGGGTCGGCCTGGAACGGTCACTTCGAATGCACGTGTTACCATCCACTGTTCTGCTTCAATCAATTCGGTGATTTGGAACGGGCGATGCTGCGGGAAGGCAACGTGCACAGCGCGGACAACTGGCGGGCGGTGCTGGAGCCGGTAGTGGCTCGTTACAGGGAACTGGGCATCACGCTTTACTTTCGCGGCGATGCGGCATTTGCCAATCCCGAATTGTATGAATATGTGGAGCCCGAAGGATTCTTTTATGCCATCCGCCTGCCCGCCAACGACGTGTTGCACCGGGAAATCGATCACCTGATGACCCGGCCGGTTGGGCGTCCGTCTGTCAAACCCAAGGTGTTCTATCATAGCTTCTTGTATCAGGCCGGGAGTTGGGACCGGCCTCGGCGTGTGGTGGCCAAGTTGGAGTGGCATTGCGATGAACTGTTTCCACGCATCGGTTTCATTGTCACTAATCTACGCTGGCGGAATCGGCGGGTCGTGGAATTCTACAACAAGCGGGGGACCGCCGAGCAATGGATCAAGGAAGGCAAGATTGCGCTGACCTGGACGCGGCTGTCGTGTCATGATTTTCGGGACAACGAGGTGCGGCTGCAACTGTTCGCCCTGGCGTATAATCTTGGGAACTTTCTGCGCACGCTGGCCCTGCCCCGCAAGATCAGTCAATGGACCTTGACCACATTACGGGAGAAACTGATCAAGATCGGCGCCAAGGTGGTCCATCACGCGAGGTTCGTCACGTTCCAGATGGCCGCGGTGGCAATCCCCAGAGAACTGTTCGCGTCGATCCTGGACAAGATCGCCCAGTTACGACTGTTGCCCGGGACGGGGTAGAATGGATGGCAGACTGAAAAACTCAGGAGCCGTAAAATCGCAGGGGGAGACACGTCCCGACATGAATGGAAGGGGGTGGTTTCATTCGAGAAACGCTGAAATATCAGATTTTGAAGTGCCACAAAGCCCGTGAGTGGTCGCCTTGCTGGTTGAAATTTGTTGCACTTGGCTCCCCACGGTGGGATGATCCACTCAGGATTGAGGAGATTGAACGGTTTGGTTACCAACATGGGAAATGTCGGCTTATATATTCATCGCCGACGACCAGGGG
>VGNF01000425.1 GCA_016866195.1 Chloroflexota bacterium
GGTTGTCACTGGACCAGGAACGGAATCTGGACCTCCTTCCCGAAAATGCAAATTATTTGGTAAAGGAAAATTCCTCGGTCAAGCCTCGACCCGAAATCATGACACTCGTGCACGGAGATATTCGTGAGGGGAGCGTGCAAAATCAGATCGCCGCGGTGGATTGTGTGCTCAGCAATTCCGTATTTGAACACCTGCAGGACGTCGCCGGCATCACGCGTGCCCTGGCCGGTTTGACAAAACCGGATGGAATACAACTCCACTTCGTGGATCTGCGCGATCATTATTTCAAATACCCCTTCGAGATGCTCTCCTATTCCGAACGAGTCTGGAGGAACCTGCTTAATCCAACCAGCCATTTGAACCGCTTTCGAGTGATGGACTACAGGAAAGTGTTCGAGGACGAATTTCAAAACGTGGAAATCCATGTGCTCGAGCGATTGGAAAAGGAATTTGATGCGGTTCGTTCGCGAATTCGTCCCGAATTCATCCATGGTGATCCTTCCATAGATTCAGCCGCTTTGATTCGGATCATCGCACAGAAACCGCGCCATAGTTTTCCATGACATCCCTATCGGATAAAAACAAATCGTCAATCCTGACAGTCTATATAACCCTGGCTTTCCTTGGAAGCCTTGCAGCGTTGGCCTTTCTGGGGGGCATCCCATCTGATTCGAAGAACGCGGTAATTTTCGGCTTCTCCCCTTTGCGGCTGGCCATGCTGGCTTTTCTGGCGATCGCAGCATTATTAATTGGCTCGATTCTTTTTTGGATCTTCGTTTCCAGGCGCGGGATGCAATCTGCGCAGGGATTCATGGATCGGCTTGTGACCGGAAACACCCGCCTCGGAATAATGTGGATATGCCTGCTTATGCTCGTGGGAGGGATTATCCTTTTCCTGTTGCCTCAGGAGGTGCTCGGCAGCAGGGTGTACATCGTGGAACGCCTGCTGCCCATCCTTGCATGGGCGGTTGAACTTTCCCTGCTAACCATGCTCCTTCTCTGGCTTTGGCGGCGCGAGAAATTCACCCTTTCCCTTACTACGGAACAGGTCGCGATACTGCGTACCACTGCGATCGTGCTTGGCGTGTTCCTGCTGGTCGGTGCGTGGATCCTATGGAGCCGAATCGGACTGGAACCGGATCGCAGCGGGTGGTATTCCGCCGGTACCCCCATTCTCTTTACCCAAGTCGTCTTGGCTATTGTCATTGGACTTGTTTTCCTTCGCTGGGAGGGCTCGCTCGCTGATTGGAATTCGAGAAGGAGGAGTTCAACTCGCTTCTTGAAGGCCGATACGATCATTTTCCTTATGCTTTGGTTCACGGCGGCGCTGATCTGGTGGCTGGAACCGATGCGAAAGTGGAGTTATTTTTCGTCCGAACCCACTCCTCCAAACTTTGAACCCTACCCATATTCCGATGCGGGGATTTATGACGAGGCGGCTCAGGGCTTGCTGATCGGGATTAGTCGGAACGCCAACGTCATGCTCCGACCTTTGTACAGTTTCTTTCTGGCGTTGCTTCACGGAATGATCGGACAGGATTACTCGCTCATTGTGCTCGCACAGGTAATCCTCCTGGCTGTGATCCCAGGACTGGTGTATTGGATCGGTGCAAAGTTGGGCAGTCGCGCTGCCGGGGTTGTGGCGGCTGTTTTGCTGCTTGTGCGCGAGAGGAACTCCATTGCGCTCACCAATGTGATCGAAGGGG
>VGNF01000426.1 GCA_016866195.1 Chloroflexota bacterium
GGGGTCGTAGAACAGGGGATCGGGTTTTCCCACTTCCTCAGCCTCGGCAATGAAGCGGATGTGGACGAGACAGACATGATCGAATACTTGGGTACTGACCCTAATACTCATGTGATCGCTGCCTATATTGAGGGCATTCAGGACGGGCAGAAGTTCTTAGAGGTGGCACGCAGGGTAACAAAAGCTAAGCCAGTGGTAGTGCTTAAGGCTGGACGCAGCGATGAAGGCGCGAAAGCGGTGTCATCGCACACCGGATCGCTGGCAGGTTCCCACGCGGCATACCAGGCAGCTTTCAAGCAGTCCAGTGCAATCGAGGTCTTTTCGACGACAGACCTTCTGAATGTGAGTATGGCGCTCGACTGGCTAAACCCTCCTCAAGGGAAGCGTGTGGCGATCGTAACCAATTCCGGCGGACCCGCTGCATTGGCTTCAGACAGCCTGTCTGCCCATGGGCTCAGCCTGGCATCCATCAGTCCAGCGATCCAGAAGAAATTGAAAGAAAAACTGAATCCCGCGGCTCAGACCGCCAACCCCGTGGATATGCTGGGTGGGGCAGCAGAGGAGGAATATGCACATGCGCTGGATCTTGTATTAAAGGATGAAGGCGTGGACATGGCGCTGGCAATCCTTGTGCCGCAAGCGTTGGTTAATCCGGCAAAGATCGCGGATGCCATTGTCCAGGCATCCAAATCAACTATAAAACCGGTCATGGCCTGTCTGATGGGGGATGTTAGTATTCGTGAAGCACAAAAAGTGCTCCACGACCACCATGTTCCAATGGTCGATTACCCGGAAATGATCGGCGTCATGCTGGGAGCACTCTATCAACGCGGACAGCAGGAGGCCAAACCGGCAGTACTGATTAAACAGGAAATCAAGGTTAATAAAGAAAAAGCTGATCAGATATTTAAGCAGAATAACGGGAAACAGCACTGGGGCGAGAACCCAACCAGGATGGTGTTGGGCGCTTACGGTTTTCCATTAGTTGAGGGATATCTTGCAGAAACTTTGGATGATGCTGTCAATTCTGCCGGGAAACTCGGGTATCCACTGGTGATGAAGGCTGCCTCAGATGACATCTTGCACAAATCAGACGCTGGTGTAGTTGCCGTTGGGATCAAGTCCAAGGGAGAATTGGAAGCAGCCTATCACTCCATCCTTAAAAATGCCAAATCTTATGATCCCAATGCCCGTATCGATGGAATCTTGCTCGAAAAAATGGCGCTGAAAGGGGAAGAGGTTATTATCGGTCTCAAGCGCGATCCGAGTTTTGGACCGCTGTTAATGTTCGGCATGGGTGGTGTGTTCGTGGAACTGTTTAAGGATGTTGCATTCCGTGTAGCTCCATTGACCCGTGATGATGTAGAAGCAATGGTCAAGGAGACCAAGGCGTTCAAACTGCTCAATGGTTGGCGAGGTGGACCTGTATACGACCTGGAAGCAATTTACGATGCCATTTTGAGATTGGGTACCCCGGCTGAAGATTTTCCACAGATCGAAGAGATTGAAATTAATCCCCTAAGGGTTTATGAACGAGGGAAAGACGCTCTTGCGCTGGACTGCCGCATGATCCTGAAATAGCGCAATGAAAAAAGTCAAGCTCCCAACATATTCCAGGGATCTGACAGGCAGTATTGAGCGTTTCGATGAACGCGATAAAA
>VGNF01000427.1 GCA_016866195.1 Chloroflexota bacterium
CGGGCATGCACAGCGGACTGCTGCTGGCCGGAACATGCACGCCCTAGCCTGACAACCGCCTGGCATGGCCTTTGCGTAGCGAATTTCTAAATTTCACCAACCGCCTATGTTACAAACACGTCACGCGTTTTCTTTGACATTCCGCCCCTCCCGTGTTAAACTCGGCCCGCTTTCATTGGCGCGCTCACAGGAGCGCGCCTTTTCCTGCGCCAACCCAGTTTGGAGAATTTCCTTGGATACCCTCATCACCGGTTCTGTCGCCTACGATTACTTGATGACCTTTCCCGGTCTCTTCGAAGAACAGATCCTGCCCGAACGGCTCAAGTCCATCAGCCTCTCGTTTCTCGTGGACTCGATGTCGAAACAGCGCGGCGGCGTCGCGCCGAACATCGCATATACCATGGCGCTGCTCGGCGAACGTCCGCGCGTGATGGCCACGGTGGGCGAGGACTTCGCGGACTACCGCGCCTTGCTTGAAGGCCAGGGCGTGGACACCTCGCTGATGGAGGTCATCCCCGGCGAATTCACCGCCTCGTTCTTCGCGACGACCGACCGGGCTTCGGCGCAAATCGCCTCCTTCTACCCCGGGGCGATGGGACGCGCCTCCGTCCAATCATTGAAATCCCTCGCCTCCAAGCCGGACGTTGTGGTGGTCTCGCCCAACGCGCCCGACGCCATGATGAAATTTCCCGCCGAGTGCCGCGAATTGGGCATCAACTATCTCTACGATCCCAGCCAGCAAGTCCTCCGCCTCGAAGGCAGCGAACTCGCCCGCGACATGGAAGGCGCGGCCTTCCTCTTTTGCAACGACTACGAATTCGGCCTGATCTCCAAAAAGACCGCCGCTTCAATCACTGTCTCATAGACATGGGCGGAAAATTCTGTCGGGATATAGAGTTCGAAACCCAATTCGCCTTCGTAGGTCACCCGAAGAGTTTGTACGAGAGCATAGTTGATGTCAATTTCCTGGGTGCTCATGTATGGAAAGGCTTCTTGGGATACGTCTGCTGTCGTAATCTGCTTCATCAACTCGCGGGATTTTGGTCCCTGGATATTCAGGAGCGTATACCCTGAAGTGACATCTGTAACGAATGCATGCGCGTCATAAGGGATATGCCTTCGCAGCCACATCAGGTCATGGGTGTAAAAATCGCCCGCGCTGACAATAAAGTATTTGTCCTCCGCCAGCCGCGTAACCGTCAAGTCTGCTTCCATTCCGCCGGACTCATTCAGCCATTGAGTGTATACAACCCTGCCGACCGGCACGGCAACATCGTTGGCGCAAATTCTGTTCAGGACTGTTTCCGCGTCCCGCCCCTGCACGAGAAATTTGGACATTGACGTAACATCCATCACTATCGCGTCTTCCCGGCAGGCTTTATGCTCTGCGGCAAGATATTCGAACCAATTTTGTCGCCCCCATGAATATTTTTCGATCTTTGCTTCCCTGCCCGCAGGCGCGTACCAGTCGGGGATTTCCCATCCCATCCCCATTGCGAAGTAAGCCCCCGCCTTTGCCAGTTGTTCGTGAATTGCCGTCCGTCGAATATTTCGCGCCGTCTTAAAGGCAAAGTTGGGATAGATCAACTTGTATTGCAGCCCCAATGTTTCCACTGTTCGATCAGCCAGATATTTTTTGTTGCCCTGAAATGGGGG
>VGNF01000428.1 GCA_016866195.1 Chloroflexota bacterium
CGCCAGCGAATGTGAATTTCTCGGTTTCCCTTCTGGTAACCTATGCAGTTGCTTTTGGTGTCACACTGGTGACCCTGTTCTTTCTTCCTATTCAAAATAGTCTGACTTTCGAATTGAAGCAGCTCAATTGGGCCAGCATCCTGCTTGCCGTGGCGATTGTCGGCATTGAATTCGGTTTCCTGTTGGTTTATCGTTCGGGTTGGAATCTCGGCCTTGCTGCCGTGCTGGTTAATGTGGCGGCTTCGCTCCTGCTGGTCCCTGTGGCTGTGTTCTTCCTTAAGGATCGTCTGAACTGGATCAATATCGCCGGGATTCTGGTCTGCCTGACAGGGCTGATCATGTTGAACTGGAAAAGATAGCATGGAGGGTCTCCCGGAATGATTTCCCGTTTCAAAACCGCCGCCCGTGTGTTGTTCCGCGGGGAGGCAGGCAGGAGACAACGCAAGCCCATTCCCTCCATCACATTGAAGGAGGTGGCGGAGGTAAAGTCCTTCTTTTCTCGCGAAAAGTACTTCATCTTTGGGCACGCCCGTTCGGGAACGACACTGCTCATGCGCCTCGCCCGTTTGCACCCGGAGGTGCACTGCAATTACCAGGCGCACTTCTTCACCCGTTTGCCGCTGCTCAAATCCCTGGTGGATACGCCCGAGGCGGAGGAATGGTTGGCGCGGAACTCCAATCGCTGGAATGCCGGGCGGGATCTTTCCCCTCTGGTCCTGCGCGCCGCAGCGGATTTTATCCTGGAGCGGGATGCTGCCAAGGAAGGAAAACCGATCGTCGGCGATAAGAGTCCGTCCTCCACGATCCATGGACAGGCGGTGCGGGATCTGCATGCGGTCTATCCGGACGCAAAACTGGTTTATATTGTGCGCGATGGACGGGATGTGCTGGTTTCAGAGCGCTTTCGTAATTTTGTGGAGGAATCCCGGTTTCTAAGCATGGAAGATAGGCGGATCATAGAAGCGCTTCGAAAGGGACAAATCCGATTCACCAGTGGTTCGAATTCGATCTTCACCGAGGCCTTCATTCGACGCGTGGCCGGGGGCTGGGTGACCAACCTGCAGGAGACGGAGTCGGAAGGCCGCAGGTTGTTCGCAAGGAATTTCTTCAGCCTGCGCTATGAGGACTTGTTGAAGGATCCTTTTTCAGAGATGACCCGCCTGTGGAAATTCCTCGGGGCGGGGAAAATCGAGAAGTCCCTTGCGAAACGAATTCAATCGGAAATGAAGTCCAATCCCGACGAGGAATGGCAGTCACGGCGGAACGGCGATATCGCCGCCTTTCTTCCGAAAGGCCAGGCAGGGAACTGGACCCGGCTGTTCACAACGCGCGACAAGTCCCTCTTCAAGCGACTGGCGGGGGAGATGTTGATGAAGTGGGGATACGAAAAGGATATGGAATGGTGATCGACGAACCAAGGTGGTGTGTATGAAGTTCCTGATCGCAGGTCTCGGTTCCATTGGTCGCCGACACCTTCGCAACCTGGTTGCATTGGGTGAACGGGAGATCATTTTGTATCGCACGGGAAATAGCACCATGGCGGCGGAGGAGCTCGCTGATTTTCCCCAGGAAACCGATTTGGAGCATGCGCTTGAAAAGCATCGCCCACAGGCGGTCATCGTCTCGAATCCCACCGCCCTGCATCTGGATGTGGCC
>VGNF01000429.1 GCA_016866195.1 Chloroflexota bacterium
CAGCATAACGGCTGTATTCATGCGCCTGCAAACAAAGGGAGAGATACTCCTCCATTTTTCCTTGATATTGCAGGACGTTCAGTTTGGCAGCGGTCAGGCCAGCCTGTACCCAATCATTCTCCCATTCGCCTTCACCTTCACCTTCACCTTCCTCATCCCATTCATCATTATTCTCATCACCATCGTCAGTGAGCGGAGCAGCGCCCCAGCCCTTTTCCAGCGCGGCGAGGATCAGCGCAGGTTCTTCCACGCCATAGTCGCTCAGTTCGTTGATCGTTGGCTTCAGTTTGCGGGCGAGAGAACTCCGTTCGGAAGGAGACAGGTTCAAGGCCAGGATGGCTTCGGCGGCAGGTAAAGCCAGTTCATCGAGGAAACTGCCGAGATCGCCGTCCGAATCGTCGAAGTATTCGTATTCCGAAGCGACCTCCTCCAGCAGGGTGGTGAGGATGGTCAGAGCGCTTTCAGCGTCACCGCTTTCCAGGAATTGCCGGGCGGTATCGGCGATCTCCTCCAATTCTTTGACCATGCCATGCAACCCCCAGTATCGCTCGGAGGAGGAATATCCATCCATGCCATGCAGGATATTTTTGATCTGACGTTTGTAGTTTTGTGCCGAAACTTGTGTGTGCCTTTTCTTTTGGCCTTTCCCCATGCCGGGACCTGACACCTGTGTCTGCGTCAAGTGGGCTTGCGATTCGAGCCAGTCATATAGGGAAGGGTCTTTGTCGGCCAGGCGGACAAGGATGGACAGCAGCGCTTCCCGATCCAGACCGGCGAGAAGGTCCGGGATACTTGCCCGTTCGGTAAACTGGTCCGGATCATGGATACAGGTCAGCAGGAACGCGACCAGATGCTTGCAGATCCCTCCCCAGTCATATTCGCAGGTGCAGGTTGCAGAGCGGATGCCGCTTTGATCCAATTCTACGCGGATATGATAATAAGGTGCGCTGCTGCCCTCGCATTCCCCGAATAGAACATCTTCCTGCCGATAGGTTTCGCTGATCGCGTTCGAGCGGTAATACTCCCGTCCGCGCTGGAAACTCTGCGGTGTGCTCATGGAGCGGATCAAGTCTTCGGTTAGGGTGGTTTTCACAAATACTCCTTGTTCTTTTACTGCGAAATTCTACCATCGAAATCTCTGGCAATTGGTTTTGGAGAAATAACAATCCCCGGTCAGCGCCAGGGATTGTTTACCATTATGCCCTCAAGGGGGGCTTTATATACGAATAATGGCAAGTTGAGAGGGGGTAAAGACTGACCTGACTCGAGATTTGGATCTCAAACCGCCCGAAAGATCATTGAGCCGGTATGGCCACATCTCGGCTCTGGATTCGATCACTCTGAAGACATCTGAGCCAGAAGATACCGTACACGCTGTACTAAATCGCCGGGTTTCAGCGCTGTGACAGATTCTACGCCGGGTTGAAAATGTCGAATATTGTGTGTGGTAAGGTAAATACATCCTTCGCGCACAGCAGCAGCCAAAATGGGGACATCCTTGGGGTCAGCAGCCTGTGACAACGCCTTGATTTCGGCAACGGTCGGATCTGAAACCACACGGAGACAACGGCTCACGATCATCTGAAAGGCAGGCATTGCGGCCGACATTTTATCTTCCAAATTGCGTTCCACCTCGGTGATAACCTGCTCAC
>VGNF01000430.1 GCA_016866195.1 Chloroflexota bacterium
AAAAGCAATCGACCATGCCGCGCATGAAAATAAAAATCCCAACAGCAAGTGCAATTCCAATCCCCCAGAAGATGATCTGTCCAATCCCTATGCGCTTGAACTTGGGAAAGCGTATGCGTTTCAGGAACTCAAGTCGATTCATTCGCTCCAACCTCAGGGCTTAATATACACCATATCCATCCCAAGCCGTTCCAGCCCTTCCCTGGCCCAGTATTGCAGAACCGCGGAGTCATCTTCCAGGCATTTCATCATGACCGGGATTGCTCGTTGATCCTTGATCTCCACCAGGGCTCGCAAAGCCGGAATTCTGACCTTCAATGGCGAGGTCTGCATCACCTCCAGCAATGCCGGAACTGCGGGACCTCCGATCTTCACCAGCGCATTCCCCGCCAGGCCGGAAACCAGGGCATCCTCATCGGATAGAGAAGCAACCAGATCCGGCAAAGCCAGTTCGTCCGGATGATTGCACAAGGCAAGCGCGGCAGCTGCCCTGACCTCGCAAGAAGAATCCTTGAGGAGGGGCACAAGGTCCTCGGTCCGCGCATGAGGCGACTCAGCCAACGCCCGCACTGCCCACCAGCGGGTATCCACCGATTCGGCGCGGGTCAAACCCAGAAGAGCGGGAATCGCCGCCTCGCCCCTTTCGAGGATCAAGGGAATCGATCCTTCTGCACGCGCGTCATCCCCGCTGACCAGGTCCGCCAGCAAGGTTTGAAGATCTTTCAACACAATTCCTTATTTGGCCGGCGGTGGAATGGGGAGGGCATCCTGCGCGGTGTTGATCCATTTATCCCCCTCGTCGATCAACATCACGGGAATGTCATCCAGTATGGGATACTTGCGGCCGCAATCCTGGCAGATCAGCCAGACATCCTTGTACAGCACGAGCAGGCCGTCTTTTTCACGCACACAATTCGGGCAACGCAGGATTTCAAGCAGTTCTGAACTGACCATGTTTTCTCCTGTTGGGAGGAAATTCTACCATGCTATGTCCGGGGAGACTGGCAAAGTTCCTTGCGTTTCGCGGTTTTTTCCGGGTCCTCTGTGCCGGGACCGAACTGGCAGATCGCCTGCCAGGGCTGGTAATGAGTCTCGAAAACATCCGAGAAATACACCTGCCCTCCCCGCCAGACAGCCCGCGTAACGCGCACATCCGCCCCCTCCGCGGGATAATCCACCTGCTTGATCTGATTCTCCTTCAGATCCGGGTTTTCCTCGAAGACCGCCGGAGGCGGCGGGACCACATTGGAAGGCCCGGTGGTATCCCAGGTAACGGAACGACCATCCGAGGTGGAATACAACTTCCAGGTGAGCGTGCGCGCACCGACGTTCACATAGGTTTCCATCAGCATCCAGTACGGGGTGTCGTTGACGAATTTGAAATCCACCAGCGGAAGTACACGGTGGCATTCCAGGCCGGCCAGGTTGGTATCGATGGAACCGCTGGAGGTCATTTCATAGTAAGAGACACGATAGGCATGTGAATATCGTTCAAGGATCGGATAACCGGCGAAGAACACTGTGCGGAAAAGGGTTGTGCTCACCTGACACACGCCTCCACCCACCCCCTTGATGGTGCGGTTGCCATAAATG
>VGNF01000431.1 GCA_016866195.1 Chloroflexota bacterium
GCGTCGATTGGTCCGGCGCGCAGACCGGCGCCAGTTTCGGCGTGGGGGTGGCTGTCGGGCCGGACGCGGTGGGGGAGGATACAGGAGCCGCGGGCTCCGTGCTGGTGGCAGCCGGCGAAGGCGTTGCAGCATCCGAGGCCGAAGAGAAGGGCAAATTACAGGCCGTTGCGATTCCAATCAAAATCAGGCTTGGAAGAATGCCCGGCCGCAGGTACCTTTTCATGTCGAAGCCTCCTTGCTGATCCTTGAGGGAATCATCCGGTAAAAATTTGGTTTCATTCGCTCACAGCAGATTATACAGATTCCACATCCAATTTTCCACATCTATTTGGAGGGAACGAATTGGGGATGGGTTGTACCTTGGGAGTGCACCTGTATATAATGAGGGCATGAGGCAGGCCCTCGACCGCTTCGTCCTCGGAATCCCCGTGCTGTTCCTCAAGCAATATCCCTATGCGTGGATCGCGCTGGTCGCTCTGTGGACCTGGCCGCCGAAGCTCGCGTTGGTCTTTCTTTTGATCGTCCTTTGCGGGATACTGATGTTGAATTGGCGCTCCCATGCATGGATTTCGAACCTGCGCCGCGAATACGCCTCCCGGGATGGAAAGATCCACGTGGATACACCAGGTATGGATGCGAAAGACACAGCGCGCAAAATCCTGATCCTGATCAGCGCGGCCGGCCTGGCAGGCTGGCTGTTCGACGGGCAATTCGGTTTGCATTTCTGGCAGATCCTGCTTATCGTCGCCGGGTTCACGCTCCTCTACCAGGACAATCGGTTCCTTGGCGCCTCAACCATATACGCCATCACCGACCGGGGGATCGGAATATACTTCGTCCCGGGTCACCTCGATTACCGCCTGTTTCTGGAATTCAAGGAGATCGCACGCATCGAACGCCGGGAGTACCGGAGAGAAAGCGGCTGGGATTTTTTCGCGCGCATCCGTGATGGGAGGGAGGGATTGCTTTTGATCCCCAGGAATCCGGACGGTTTCTCGAAACGCATTGGCAAAGTTTTCATCGCCCCTAAAGACCTGGATGCATTCATCAGGCAGCTACCGCCCGGTCACCGGCCAAAGATCAAAACCTGAGGGGTGGGTACCCCAGATTACAAAAGGTCATATTTTGAAAATCATTTACTGCCTCTTACATATACCCCTTAACGGGATTAAGCCATAACAGGGTAGGAAATCGTAACTAAAGTTAGGATATTTACGCAGCCCTTTGTAATTGTGAAAAGAGTTGAATCATGGAATCCGTGGTGCGGATGAAACTCCGGCCGCGGGAGTCTCCATATTCATATACCGCCCGGGACAACCCGGCAGGACCCACAACGCCCAGACCGGATGGATTCGCCGACCTGCACGGGATGGGAGACCTTGGAAGGTACTGCGACGATCTCCTGATCGAGGTCACCGTCCCCAGGGACTATACTGCCCCGACTCCGCGTCGATCTACCTGGCCGGCCGTCCACAGGATGAGGCGATCGAGTTTCCACTCGCCCCGCCGGTTTAAACTGCACATCATAAACTTCGCAATGGATCGGGCAGGCCGCGCAATGGGG
>VGNF01000432.1 GCA_016866195.1 Chloroflexota bacterium
GGGGCTGATTGTGGGGGCGGGACCCGCCGGGCTGGAGGCGGCGCGTGCCCTCGGCCAGCGCGGCTACCGCGTGATCCTGACCGAGGCGCGGCGTGAAGCGGGCGGGCGCGTGGCACTCGAATCGGCGCTGCCAAACCTGATCGAATGGCGCCGCGTAATCGACTGGCGTTTGACCCAGATCGCCAAAATGAAGAATGTCGCGCTCTATCCCTCCAGCCCGATGCGCGTGGAGGAGGTCCTTGATTCGGGGACGCGCAACGTGATCGTAGCCACGGGCGCAATGTGGCGGCGCGACGGCATGGGACGATTCCGCTCGCGCCCGCTGCAGGGAGATGGAACGATCTTTACGCCGGACGACTTGATGACCGGCAGACTGCCCTCCGGAAAAGTCCTCGTTTACGACGACGATCACTATTACATGGGCGGAGTACTGGCCGAACTGCTGGCGCAGAACGGCTGCGAGGTCACGTTGATGACGCCGGCGCCGATGATCTCGTATTGGACCCAGTTCACACTGGAGCAGGAACATATCCTCAAGCGTCTGAGCTCGTTGAAGGTGAACCTTCTTCCGCATCACTTGATCCTCTCGTATTCCCTCTCCAGCGCCTCGATCGCGGATGTGATCACCTCCGCCGAGTCGGTCTTCCCCTGCAAGGCGATCGTGCTGGTCACGGACCGCCTCCCCAACGATTCGCTGTTCCACGAATTGAAGCCCGCGCTGGCGGAGCGCAGGCTGGAAACTCTGCGCCTCATCGGCGACGCCGAGGCGCCGAACATCATCGCGCAGGCCGTGTTCTCCGGCCACCTGGCGGCGCGCGAGTTCGGGGAGGTGGTCGATCCCGACCTGACTCCATTCAAGGTCGAAAGGACGCTTTAGAAGGCGATGATCCCTTCCTTGATATTTCCCGTTTTTGGTTATCTATGCGGTTCACTGCCCTTCGCGATCTGGATCACGCGCCTCGTCAAGGGCGTGGATGTGCGCGATTCCGGCTCAGGGCATGCGACCACGACCAACACCATCCGTCAGGCGGGGTTTGGCTGGGGTGCTCTTGTGCTCGTCCTGGATATCGTCAAAGGCTTCCTTCCCGTGTACCTGGCTGTGAAGTACTCCGGGAATCCGTGGGTGATTGCGATAACGGCCGCGCTGGCCGCGGCGGGACACTGCTGGCCGGTCTTCGCGGGATTTCGCGGCGGGATGGGGCTGGCCACCCTCGGAGGGACTCTGCTGGCGGTCAACCCGCTGGCCTTCCTCATCTGCCTGGCTTTGTTGATCCTGCTGGTTCTGGTCGTGCATCACTCCGCGCGGGCGAGCGTGTTCACGGGAATCCTCGCCGCGCCGGCCCTGTGGCTGTTGAATGTCCGCGATGTCTCGATCCATGTCGCGGTTGCCGGGGGACTGGTGATCGCCTTCCGCTTCCTGATCGATTGGAATCGCAAATACCGCGAATTGTGGCTGGACCGGGAAAAGACCGGAAAAGATTCCACGTAGGGTGATGTTGAATTGCCCCCACACTGAGCTTCCCCCTGCTTCACCACCGCTGCCATTCGTGTACGATGTC
>VGNF01000433.1 GCA_016866195.1 Chloroflexota bacterium
GGGGCATCAAGGAGGAGAGTGAAGCGGATCGAAAAGCGCATCTTGCGACTGGTAAACCCTACCTGCCCAAAAATGACAGTCAAGTCGGCGACGAATTAATCTTCCCGTCCCTGGAATGGACATCCGGACGGGTGACCGCCCGACGAAGAGGCGTTAATCCATCGGTCCCAGAATTTGATGTGATCACGGTATCGTTTGCGGATGGTTCGGAAAGGCTGTTTGCTGCAAACCTGTCCTCCCATCTATTGAACCAGGTGAGTGTGGATCCCGCAGCCTCGGATGAGATGAATCCTTCCATGATCCTGCAGGAGTTCGGCGGTCCTTTGGAAAGAAAGATCGAAGGTGCCTTTGCTTCCGACGCCGGGTTGGTCAAGATCGCCGGCCGTTGGTTCCCCAGGTCGCTTCTGGTCGATATCAATCAAGGTCAGATGAACCTTGCCGAGGCCGTGCTGGATATGGCCGGCGGGGAGCCGCTTCCGACAGAGTCTCTTACCAGAGACATCGAATTGCCGAATGGGATCAATCCGAAACTCGCAGATTTTTCCTTGAATTATGCCCTTCAAAACGATGAACGATTTGATGAGGTTGGTCCCGCCGGACAAGTCCTCTGGAGCCTCCGCAGGCTGCAGCCGGATTTTGTACGGGAAGTGCCGCTTCCCCTGCGTTATGACGAGGTCAAACATGATCGAAACCGCCTGACGGTCGAGATGAAGGCGCTCGAATCGCAATTGGACGACGAATTGACCCCCGTGAATGAATCCGATACGCAAGGACGGATCGATTCGCTGACGATCACCCTGATCTACCCCCATTTGCGGGCCGGGACTCTGCCAATGTCTGCGAGAGCGCGGGCGTTATTCCCAACTGCTTATGGGGCCCCACGTGTGCGGTTTACCCTTGTGGATGGGAGAACCCATCAGCGCATTCCCGCCTGGGTGGTTCGAAACCATGGGTATGTATTTGGGTTACGGGAATGGTACAAGTCCCATCAATTGATTCCCGGTTCTCTGGTCCAGGTGAGGCACGGGGACAAGTCGGAGGAAGTGATCGTCGAAGCGCGCGTCCAACGATCTTCCAAGGACTGGGTACGAACAGTCATGGTGGGAACCGATGGCGGCGTGGTGTTTGCCATGCTGAAGCAGGCTATCACGGCTGAGTTCAATGACCGCATGGCGATTTTTGTCCCCGACTTCAAGGCGCTCGATCCGGTCTGGGGCAAGCATCGATCCTTCAGAGACCTGGTGATCACGATCTTGCGGGAGTTGAGCAAATCCAATCCACAAGGTCATGTGCACGCCCAGGAGTTGTATGCAGGTGTCAATCTCCTGCGTCGTACTCCACCGGCGCCCATTTTCGAACTACTGGCCGGGGATCCGGTCTTCAAGCATGTGGGCGATCTGCATTTTCGACTGGATGAGGGAGCTGTATGAGTTTATTGAAGCCGACGAAGGACACCCCCTTTCATATCGATTTCGAGTGGTGGATCCAGAACGAAAGCGATTGGCACGTCTTCCTGCGATTTT
>VGNF01000434.1 GCA_016866195.1 Chloroflexota bacterium
TTTTTTCACTTTGTCCCCCAAATAGTGGTCGATTTGCGCCCCGGCCATCTTCGGATGCATGTGGATATCCCCGAATACGATCAGGAACGGCGGTTCGTCAAGCAAGGGAATTTGCACATGCGTATTCACCCAGCGCGCGAACAACCCGTAGGATTCCGGCGCGTCGCCGCCGGCCCCTTCGCCGTACAAAGCGCCAAGCAGCTGCTCGAGGTCGAAGCCGCTGGCGAAGGAGGTCACCTGCAGCGGCCAGCGATCGACGTTGGCATCACCGATGGCGGCGAAACAGATCTCCACGTCCTGACGATACTGCGAGAGCGTATTATATAAGAGCGGCAGCCGGTCGAAGATCTCGAACGGCCAGGTGGACATCGAGCCGGTCACATCCACGGCGATGATCAAGGGATTCTTCGATTCAGTGCTGATTCTCTTCTTCGGATCGATGATCCCCTCGTTGGGGCCGGCTTTGCGGTCATAGGTCCGCGGGCCGGCTGCCCGCGCCCGCTCTGCAATGGCAGTTCGCATCGATGCCGCTGCCGGACTGTAGGCATATTTGCCGGTGCCGTACCACTTCGAAGTGTCCTCTTCCCATGAATACATGCAGCCTCCTATTGAATCATGGCGTCCATCGCCAGGGTTTGCAGGCCGAATTCCCTGCGAAATCGCTCGTCCAACTGGCCGGATTTGATGTAATCCGCCACAACCCCGGGGACCAGCGATTCCCAATCTTCGCCGCGCGCCATCGCCCGCCTCACGCCTGACCCGTCAACCGCCACCCGCTTCCCGGGCGGGACCAGGTCCACCGGGCGCGCCAGGCGATAGTCGTTTTTGAGCAGCGAAGTGACATAAGGATTTTCGGTCACGAACATATCCAATTTTCCGAACAATTGAATCACCACCTCGCGCCAGCGCGGTCCGTCATCCAGGTCCGGAATGGGGATCAACAGATAATTCTCAAATCCCGCGAGCACGAGCTGGAGCATGGCCTTGGTTTCTTCGATTGTAAATGGGTTGCGTGGATTATAGCGGTTGGAACTTCCGATACCGATAAGCGCCTGCTCCCCTGCCCCGCACAGGGCTTCCAGGATTGCCTGATGACCGAGATGGACCGGCTTCCAGCGCGCGATCATCCCAATTCGACGAAGTTTCTGCCGCATGGCTTCATTATATTTGAAATCCTCAAACTGCCCTGCCTGAAGCACGCCTTTGACAGGCATCGAGGCGCCCTTGATTAAATAGAACACTAGTTCTATAATTGGGTCATGAGTGATCTTGAGAAACTGAGGGAGTTAAGCTCCCAAGCCTCCTTCGAATTGGATGGGGAGTCCAACTCTTCCAATCCGCCAGTTTGTTTTTCACCGAAAGAGAGGGATCAGGCCTTCGTCCATCCGGCGCAGATGCCCAACGGCCGCCGCATCATGCTGTTGAAAACACAGCTGTCCTCGGCCTGCGAGCGGGATTGTTACTACTGCCCCTTCCGCGCCGGCCGCGACTTCCGCCGCGCAACCTTTTT
>VGNF01000435.1 GCA_016866195.1 Chloroflexota bacterium
GGGGAGTCCAGTTATCCCCTCTCTACGGTTCCTTCTTGATACCCGCCCTGGGGGTTTCCACCGCCGTCTTGTCGATTGCGGGCATCTTCTTGCATGTACCAGCGGGCGGATCTTCGGGAAAAATTAAATTGAGTTCAGGGTATGAAGTTCCGATCCTGATCATCGTTCTCGCATTTGCCCTGCGTTCGCTGGTATGGAGTAGTGTGGATCTAGCCCCGGAGGAAACGGTGTGGCAGGCGATCTTGATCGGAATATCCGCCGGGCTGGGAAAGCTGGTCGGCGGCTTCCTTTCCGACAAGATGGGATGGCTGAACTGGATGATCGTGGCGTTGATCGGTTCCGCTCTGTCCTTGACACTTGCGCGCGGACAGACCCTAGTGCTGACCGGTGTATTTCTGCTCCAATCAGGTACCGGCTTAACCATAGCCTGGTTGGGGCGGGTCCTGCCGGAATCGCCTGCATTCGCAGCATCGCTTGCTTTAGGCGCGGCGGTAATCATCGGCGGCCTGCCATTTGTCTTTACAGACGGAACCTGGTTTGGTGAAACATTTCTTCTGAGCGCCCTGTCCCTTTCCATGTTGGGGTACCTGGTTGCATTAAGGGGGAATATGGAAAAACGGCAAACCAATAATTGAAATTCGATTGCAAGCCCGCGGTCCGAAATAATCCACGCAGGAGGGGTAAAATCAATCGGTTGGTCAATGTCCACATCACTTATTGAATTGCGCGACGTGGTGAAAATCTATTCCACGGCGGCTGGCGAGTTTCCAGCATTGAAAGGGGTCAATCTCAGGGTAAATTCGGGGGAATTTCTCGGCATCGTAGGGAAGTCCGGCGCGGGCAAATCCACCCTGCTGAACATGATCAATGGAGTGGACCAGCTTACGCAGGGAGAGGTGATCGTGCGCGCCAATGGAAAATCGATTTCCGTGCATGCATTGAGGGAGGATGAGCGCGCCCTGTGGCGTGGGAAAACCATGGGCGTGGTTTATCAATCCTTTCAGCTGCTGCCCATGCTCACCCTCGTGGAGAACATCACCTTGCCGATGGATCTTTCCGATAATTTCCATCCGCGCCAGTCCAAGGATCGGGCAATGCATCTGCTGGAATTGATGGAGCTCGAGGAGCATGCCAAAAAATTGCCGGCCTTCATCTCCGGCGGCCAGCAGCAACGCGTGGCCATCGCCCGCGCATTGGCCAATGATCCACCGATCCTTGTGGCGGATGAACCGACGGGAAGCCTCGATTCAGTCACGGCCGACCATATCTTTGAGGTGTTTGAGCACCTGGTAGCGGACCAGGGAAAGACCATTCTGATGGTGACACACGATACAAGTTTGTCCGGCCGCTTTTCACGCTGCTTGACGATCGCGGATGGGGAGTTGAGCGGGAAAACGGCTCCGGCAGACGGGCCCAGGCGCGGGAGGCGGAAACGATGAGCCTGCAAGTGCGATCCGCCAGGGCAGGTCGGGTATCCTCCCGCCTGCGCCATCGTTCCTACCCGAAG